>JBMLOR010000144.1:2938-9910 GCA_049242865.1 Chitinophagaceae bacterium
ACATCGGCAATATGAACTCCAATTTCAAATAAATCGTCATTGATTTTTTTCAAAGAAATGGCATCGTCAAAGTCTTTCGCATCAATAGGATCAATAGTAAAAGTTAAAGTGTTTCTATAGTCAACCCTTTTAGCTATTTCTGCTTCATCTAATTGAGTAGCTAAAGCTGCAGTTTCTTTTTCAACTAATTCATCAAACTCCAACGAAAACCCACCATCTAATAAAATTTCTCTCATAGCAATATTATTTAAACTATCGCCATCTAAAACCTTTATTACAGCTGCTACAGGGCTTTTATCATGTGCATCCCATTTTAATAACTTAATAACTACTTTATCGCCATTTTTTGCACCATTAATGTTATCGAATGGAATAAAAAAGTCGGGGGCATTTTTATTGCCCATTAGTTTCACAAAAGCAAAAGTTTTGTTGTGTACTAATTCTCCAATAAATTCAAATTGTTTTCTTTTTACAACTTGTAAAACCTTGCCTTCTTTTCTGTTTGATTCAAAATTTTCTTTTGTAATTTTTACTTCTACTTCATCACCATTAAGTGCATTGCCAAAATGATTTGGTCTAACTATAACATCTCCAGTTTTTGCTGGCATTAATACGTATCCAATTCCACTTCTTGTAATTTCTAAAACTCCTTTAACTGTTTTATTTAATTCTGTGTTTTTTGTAGTGTGTTTTTTTTTCTGTGTTGTTTTCTTTTTTTTCATTTATTTTTTTTTAGGATTGAAGGTGAACATTTGGTTTAATAATTTTATAAATAGCCTAATCATCTTCAATCGAAGCTTGCTGTATTTGCTGCTGAGTTATATAGTTAATAACAGATTTATCAAAACGTAACCCTTCATTAAATAAAAACTCATGTTCAATGGGCAAAACATACAAGGGTAAGTTTTTTAGTTCATCAGCGAATTTTATAAATCTTACAGCATCTTTTTCGGTTGTGAGAATAATTTTATTTATTGCTTCGAGCGAGGCAAATTTTTCTTTAATAGTTTGTAAATCGTCAACAGTAAAAATATGATGGTCGCTAAAACTCAATTGCAAATACATAGCAGAATGCTTGTGTAAGTAGTCTTTTAGTGGTTTAGGATTTGCTATTCCACATACCAATAAAACTTCTTCTCTACTAGTTAAAGGCCAAGTTTTAGTTGTATCTAAAATATGATATGGTGTGCCATATTTTATTGTAGTAAAATAAACTTGCTGCTTAGGCATTGGATGAATTTCGTAAAGAATTTTAGTTTTTTGTGCTTCGTTTAAATTGGAAGGACATTTTGTAACAATAATTATATCTGCTCTTTTATAACTTCTTCGTTCATCTCTTAAATCGCCGGTTGGCAAAAAAAAGTCGTGTGTAAACCTATTTGCATAGTCAGTTAGTATAATATTTAAACCAGCTTTGATGCTTCTATGCTGAAAAGCATCATCTAAGATCACCACTTCTGTTTCTGGCTTGTCTTGAAATAGTTGAGGTAAGGCAACTATTCTTTCTTCGCCAACGGCAATTGCAACATTTGGAAATTTTTTATGAAACTGCATGGGCTCATCTCCTATTTCAAGGGCAGTTGTATTTTCATTTGCTAAAATGTAACCTTTGGTTTTTCGTTTGTAGCCTCTGCTTAATGTTGCTACTTTAAATTTTTTGTTTAATAATGTAATTAAATATTCTACCATTGGGCTTTTACCTGTGCCACCAACAGCTAAATTTCCTACACAAATAATGGGGAAGTTAAAACTAGCACTTGCTAGTTTTTTTGTATCGTACAAATAATTTCTTATAAAAATAATTAAGCCATATACTAAAGCAAATGGTAATAGTAGTACTCTAAAGCTTTTTAAAAAAATAGAATTAAAATTCATAAACACAATTTGGAGTGATACACATGTTTAATGGAATATCAAACTCATTTATATCATCGATTTTTTGTATGGGCTCAAAATAACTAAAACCAACTTTTACACAATCTTCTCTACAATTTGCAAGGTATTTATCATAAAACCCTTTACCATACCCTACCCTAAAACCATTTGAGTCACAAACAAATAAAGGCACAAAAACAATATCAATTGAAGATGGTGGTAAAATATTGCCGTTTTGTGGTTCAGTAATTAAATATTTATTGGTTTTATAACTTGTAGATTCGTCAATTGCAATTGCCTGCATGGTATTATTTTCAAAATTAGATTTTGGATAAGCCATTTGTAAGCCTGGAATAAAATGTCGTAAATAAGACGAAAATAAATGGGTATTAGGTTCGTTGTTTGCCGAAATTCCCCAATATGTAAGTAAGCAAGTACAAAAATCGTAGTTATATTCTTGAAACTTGAGTAGCATTAAATCATCGTAAACCAATTTTTTTTTTGGATTAATTTCAGTTCTTTTTTTATTGTAAATTATCCTGAGTTCTTTTTTTGTCATTCAGTTTTTAAGGCTAGCATTTTTTTTGATGATGAAATTGAGGTAAAAAAGTTGATGCTAATTTTTACGCTTTGTTTTTGCTTCTTAAAAAAATCATTGCAATTGCTGTAGTGATTATGCCCATTACTAGGGCACTAATGGTTCCCATAATGGCGTAATTTTTGAAGTTAAAATTTGCTTCTGCTTCTCCTGTGGTTTTAAAATATCCCAATTCAACAGATCGTTTTATTGCATTTGGAAAAAATTCTGGCGTAATTACATAAGTTGTTATCCATTGAGTTAAAGGACTTAATAATGCGATAAAAATTGATAAAATTATCCCCGAAACTAAGCCTTGTAGATATGTCATTTGGCCATTAAAAAAAGTATTTTTTTTATCCTTTAAAGCTAAAACCATTACAATAATTGCAGGTATTGCAAATAGATTAGTTAGATAAATTTGGTAATCAATGTATTTTCCATGTAGGCCACTAAATTTTTCCAGAGCTATCCAAAGCAATCCAACTAAAGAAAAAATTATAGCCCATTTAATTTCTATTGTTACCTTATTCATAGTAATCTTTTTAATGATTATAAATAGTTATTTGTTTATAAAGTTATAGATAAGTTTTGTTTAAAACATCATTTTAAAAAATAAAAAATGCATCCACAAATTATAAGGATGCATTTTTATTAAGTTTTTGAGTTTATTATTTTATTAAAATGGAATATGTAAACGTTTTTTGTTGATGAAAGATTTTTACAAAGTACATACCTGATTGAAGTGTAGGTGCTAAAGCTATTATACCAGCATTATTTAATTTTCCAAGTTGCAATACCCTTGCAGATGCATCTACAATCATGTAATTGCAAAGTTTAACTTCATTGTTGGTATTGAACTGTAAAAAGCCACCTTTAGCAATTGTATTATTTAATAGTTTAAATGGACTATTATTTTTTGATTCAATTTTTAATATTTTGCTGTAAGAATTTTTACCATTATTCTCAACAATTTTAAGACGATAATAATGATCAAATTCATCTTTAAACGAAGTTTTTATTGCGTAATAATTAAGAGCTTTATTATTTGCATGTAACTTTTCAATAGTACTAAAATCCTTTTGGTTATGGCTATGTTCTAATTCAAAATGAGATACATTTAGTTCATTACTTGTAGCCCATTTTATGGTTGCTACATTATCTTTTAAATTATAAACATAAAAATTTTGTAATTTAGTAGGTAATGGATTATTGGTAACTGCATTACTCACAACACTTTCACCATGAATTCTATTAACAGCTGTAACTACATAAAAATAATCACTCACACCATCGAGCGTATTATCAGTATATGTAGAAATTAAATCTGTATTTGTAATTGCCATTATGTTATTGGCATCATTAATATCCACAGGATGAGAGGTTGAACGATATACAACAAATTGTCGCGTTTTTTGGAATTCACTTGGCCCATCTGCAGCTTTTGTCCAATTTAAAGTAACCGTTGTAGCATTAATTGGAGTTGCAGTTAAATTTATTGGTGCATTTGGCGTTAGAGTTGATTTCCACGACATAAATGGTGTTAAAGCAGGTTTAGAGAAGAGTATTTGCAAACTATCTCTATGCCCCAACAAATTATTTCTTAAACTAGTAGTGTTGTAAAATACACTACCTGAAACACTTGGATATAAGCGGTTTAATCGCAATTGATTTGGAATTTGGCGATTGTTGGTAGTAAAATCTCCATTACTAGCAACCCCTACTTTGTAAGATGCCATGCCCATGTACATATGCCTATTGAAGGCATTATTATTCCACCAAAAAACAAGATTATTATAATCACTTCCTGTTTGCCCCTGATGCCAGTATACTTGAGGTAAATTATAATCCAACCAATTACTTTGTTGCCATAATCTGCTATTGGCAAAATGGTCTTTATAATGTTGTGTAGCACCACTACTTGTGTTGCTACCAACTGTATTTAAATTGTTTACCAAGCTGCCCGATGTACTACTACTTATCCAAATTCCTGAAGGAGAAAAACCATATTTTATCCAAGGTTTTACAGTTCTTATACTATCACCTAAACGCTTAACAAGGCTGTCAATATTTGCACGTCGCCAATCGTTTTTATTAGAAATTCCTCTGCTGTATGTAGCAAATGTGGCATCATCGTTGTAAGTTGTAGTTGCAGGGTTTGGATAAAAATAATCATCCATGTGAATTCCATCAACATCGTATCTTCTTACAACATCCATAACAACTTTAATGATATAGTCGGTAACTTCAGGAATTCCTGGATTTAGTATTTTTTGTGTAGTTGTTCCAGTTACACAATCTAAAATCCATGAGGGATTTGTATTAATTACATGTGAGCTGTGCAAAGCTGCCAAATTTGTAGCTGTAGCACTCGACAAAGCCCTGTAAGGATTAAACCATGCATGAAATTCCATTCCTTGTTTTCTTGTTTCATCAATCATAAAACTTAATGGATCATAATAAGGATTTGGTGCAGTACCTTGAGTGCCTGTTAAATCTCTACTCCAAGGTTCAAAACTACTGTTATACATAGCATCACATTGGCTTCTTATTTGCACAAAAACAGCATTCATGCCTGTAGCTTTATGTTCAGTAATTCGTTGTATAAAAGTACTTTGTTCTTGTGCTGTAGTTGCACCACTCGAAGGCCAATCGATATTGCTAAAAGTTGCAATCCAAGCTCCTCTGAGTTCTCTTTTTGGTGTAGTTTGCTCAAAACTTGATAACCATAAAATGGCAAAAAACAAAGTAAGATTTCTTTTCATATAAATATTAAGCTACAAAGATGACAGTTTTTAAAATAAATTAATAAGAATTAATATAAACACTTAAAATTTAAAAATTGTTTCAAAAAAATATACCATAATTCTGATTTAACCTTTTCTTTACCACTCTAATTATTAGATTATGAATTCTTGGTTATTGCTTGCTGTGGTATTTGCATATTTTGGAATTTTATTGTTTGTTGCTTGGCTTACTGGAAGAAAAAGTGATAATGAATCATTTTTTATAGGTAATAAAAACAGTAATTGGATGCTTGTAGCTTTTGGAATGATTGGTACAAGCTTAAGTGGTGTAACTTTTGTAAGTGTACCTGGTGCTGTAAGTACTGAAAGTTTTGCATATTTACAAATTACAATTGGGTATTTAATTGGCTATTTTGTTATTGCATTGGTGTTGCTTCCATTGTATTACAAGTTAAATCTTACTTCAATTTACAATTATTTAAGTACAAGATTTGGCGTAAATAGTTATAAAACCGGAGCTAGCTTTTTTATATTATCTCGAACATTAGGGGCAACAGCAAGATTATATTTAGTTGTAAAAATTTTGCAAGATGCCATTCTTACCAATTTACAGGTTCCATTTTGGGTAACAACAGTGGTTATTTTGTTAATGATTTTAGCTTATACCTACGAAGGTGGAGTAAAAACTATTGTATATACCGATACGTTGCAAACAACTTGTATGTTAGCTGGTTTAGTGGTGTGTGTGGTGTATATTTTAAACAAAATGGATATGGGTTTAGGCCAAAGTATAGATGCCATGAGCCAAAAAGGATATACCAAAATTTTCTTTACAGATGCAAATAGTAAGTTCTTTTTTCTTAAACAAATTCTTGCAGGAGCATTTATTACCATTACTATGACTGGGATGGATCAAGAAATGATGCAAAAAAATATTAGTGTAAAAAAATTGGGTGATAGTAAAAAAAATGTAATTACACTTGGCTTCATCATGTTAATAGTAATTAGTTTGTTTTTGGTTTTGGGTGGATTATTACACTTATATGCAGATAGTTTGGGAGCTGTTAGAACAATAGATGCTTCAACAGGTAAAACTTTGTATATGTTAAATGGTGTTAATGCAGCTGGCGACAATTTGTTTCCTGTTATCGCTTTAAATTATTTACCTCCTGCAATTGGCATCATTTTCATAATTGCACTAATCTCTGCATTATTTCCAAGTGCAGATGGAGCAATTACTGCTTTAACTAGTAGTTTTTGTATTGATATTTTAGGAATGAAAAGAAGAACGGATTGGTCAGAAGATGAAAAGAAAACTATTCGTCAAAAAATACATTTAACTTTTGCTGCAATTTTTCTAGTTTTTGTGATGATTTATAAGTTGATTGATAGCAAAAGTATGATAGGAATTATTCTTAAAGTAGCTGCATATACTTATGGCCCATTATTGGGATTGTTTACTTTTGGTATACTTACTAAGCTAAAAGTAAAAGATAAGTTGGTGCCTTTGGTTTGTATTGCTGCTCCAATTGTTTGTTTTGTTTTAGATAAATATCAGAAGCAAATTTTTGGAAGTTTTGAAGTAGGCTTGGAGTTGTTAATTATTAATGGCTTTTTAACTTTTATTGGATTATTATTTTTATCAAAGAGAACGGTTAACTAATAAAAAAAAGAGCGGTTTCGCTCTTTTTTTTATTATCAATTATTTTTAGATTATTCAGAAATTACAACGCTATCAAAAAACTCTTTATCATCTTCTTTAGTAGGTTTTTT
>JBMLOR010000144.1:10010-13477 GCA_049242865.1 Chitinophagaceae bacterium
TTTTTTCTGCTTTAGAAGGAAAAGTAACTTTAACTTTACTTGAAATATCAACTGTAGTTGATTGGGCAAAAACTGCAACATTAGCAACTATTGCAAATGCTGTACTTAAGAGAAATTTCTTCATTTTTTAGTTATTAAATTTAATGTAAATGTTTAACAATATTAATGCCATAAAGTTTTACTCCCACATTTGTTTAATTATTATTTTTTTTGAAATACGATAAAAAAAAGAGTCATTTTGTTGACTCTTTTTTTGTTATTTTATGTATGTTATTTTACAACTATCTAGTTCTCGCAAACTAATATCGGGCATTCCTTTTTTGTTTACCTCCATTTTATTAATCACTACATTGGCAATTGCTGTAGCTTCTTCTTTAGTTTTAAAAACCTGATAACCACTTACAGCAGGAATTGTAGTTTGTGTTATTAATACTTTATTGTGTTCTAGTATTTCGTAACCCCAGCCATTTTTTAATTCAATTAAATTAAAACTGAGTGATTTTGGCTTGTAAATGAACTTTTTGTAAATAAAAAAACTAAGCGAAAAGGCTAAAAGAAAATAAACCCAATATTTCTTAACCATTTTAGTCGTTTGTATTTATAGCATCTGTTGGTCTAAATTCTTCTACATTATCTAAATAGAATGTGCTATTTCTACCAAAAGCTACAAAACCTTTTCCTTTAACTGCAAATCCTACTGAACCGCTTCTTTCACTTCTTTCAAAATCACTTAATCTTGTCCAAGTATCGTTTGAAAAATTATATTCCCAAGTAGTTTTTAAGAAACCTCCATTTTCACCGGTTGCTAAATAACCTTTTGTTCCTAACACAAAACCTACTGCATTAGCTCTGATAATTGAGGTGTAACTGTCGTCATAAGCTTCTGAACTTGTATTTGAAATATTTCTTAATTGTTTCCAAGGAGTTGTTGCATTTGCAGGGTCATATTCCCAAAAATCATTTACAGGAGTTCCATTATTAATACCACTTACTACATAAGCTTTGTTGTTATAAACCCATGCTACTGCACCTTGGCGTTTGCTACCACCCATGCTAATTTCTTGATTCCAAGTGTTTGTAGAAGGTGTAAATGACCAAGCATCTTTTTGATGACTTCCATTAAAACCGCCAACAACATAACCTTTTGTACCAATGCTAAAAGCAACTGCACCAATACGAGCTCCACTACCAACAGGATTATTTACACCATCTGGTAAATCAGCTCTTCTTGTCCAAGCATTTGTTGCAGGATCATATTCCCAATTATCTTGTAATCTTCTTGTGCCATCAAATCCTGTAGTTATATAACCTTTTGTGCCAACTGCAAAACCAACTGCAGTGTTTCTTGCAACACCAGGTAAGCTTGCTCTTTGTCTCCAACTATCACTGTTTACATTATAAACCCAAAAATCGTTGAATCTTCTATCACCATCAAAACCTGTTCCTATATAAGCTGAGTCGCCAATCACAAAGCTTGAAGCACCTTGACGACCATTACCATCAAAATCTCCTTTTTTAATCCAGTTTCCTACTAAAGTTGGTTCATTAGTTGGATTATCACCACCACTACTACTACAGGCAGAGATAATTAATCCTAAACTTAATGCAACAATTGATAATTGTTTAAAATTCTTCATTTTTATTTTTTTTCTATTTTTAAAATTTAATAAAGGAAATATATTCCGTTAAAAAAATAAGACCGCAAAAATATGGGGCTGCTGTTTACATTCTGTTAAAAGTTTTATAAAATGTTTTTAGCAATTTTTGCCAACTTTCATTCTTATATATTTGCAAACTTTAAATTGTTAAACATTTGTTGCATTTAAAAAATGAGAACAGCGTTTTTATAATTTAAATTGTTATAACATACAAATAATATTAGCATTAATGAAGCTACGCGTACAAATACTTTGGTTAATAGCATCTTTTTTTCTTTTTGTAACTGCTTGTAAAAAAGTAGATGTAAACTTTGGAAACGAATTTATTGATGGGTCAACCACAAAAATTTACAAGATAGATACCTTTGCAGTTGATTTATCTACAGTTGTTTTAGATAGTTTTTCTACCAATGGACAAAATACAGTTTCTGTAGGTTACTACGACGACCCTTCATTTGGGAGAATAAATACAGCTTTTTATGCACAGGTTGTATTACCTTCTTACGAAAATATTTATGCAAACACAACGTTTGACAGCATTTGCTTGGTATTAAAGCCAAATGCAAATTATTATGGCGATACTACCAAGCCACTAAATATAAAAGTACATGAGGTTGCAGATGATATAAAATTTGATGGTGAGGCATTAAATATATTCAACAACAAAACTTATCCTGTTAAATCATCAATTTTAGCCGATGCTGATTATTTGATAAGGCCAAAAACCAATGTAAAAAACGAAGTATATATACGATTGAACGATGCTTTGGGAATTGATTGGCTAAATAAACTAAAAGCTAGCCCAAGCGATTCGGCAATGAAAGATCCTAATGAATTTATAAAATACTTTAAAGGTATTAGAGTAAGTAGTAGTACTAGTAGCAATTTAATTGCAGGCTTTACTGATAACTATTTTATAAGACTATACTACAAAAAAACTGGTGTTTTTATAGAAGAAAAATTCGTGGATTTTACTGTTTATAACAAACAGCTACAATTTCAAAATACTACAGCCGATAGAAGAGGTACAGATTTGCAAGGCCTAGGAGGCACAAATAATGAAATTAGTAGTTTACTTACAAATAATAGAGCGTACTCACAAAAAGCAACAGGCGTATTAACAAAGCTAAAATTCACCAATATTAAAGATGTACTTAAGCTAAATGGATTTGCCAAAATTGTAAGAGCCGATTTAGTATTAAAGCCAATAAATACTACCTATACACCACAGTTTTATTTGCCACCTGCAATGAAATTGGCTACAACAAGTACAAGAAACGAGATTGGACCTGAACTTGCTGTGTTAAATCCTGATGGGTCACTTGCACCACAATATGGTAATTTGCAAGTAGATTATTATCTAGGTCAAAACACTCGATATACTTACGATTTAACTCAATTGTTTAGAGTAATTCTGCCAGATAACAATTATGATGTAAATAAAAGTGGCTTAATGTTTTTACCACCAACACCTCAGTCAGAAGTAAACTTTGCAAGAACTGTAATTGGCGATAGAAAAAATTTAGATTACAGGGCTATCATAGAATTATATTACATTGGATTAAACTAATTTAAACATCTATTCTTTAAAATATTAGCATGAACTTTAAAATTGCCTTAGCAACTTTTTTTGTAGCTTTAGGATTAATAACAACTGCACAAAACAACTCATCGCCATATTCAATAATGGGTATTGGAGACATTGAAAAAAGCTCATTAGATCGTACAAGTGGAACAGGCCATGCAGGAGTTGCTATGTATAGTGATAGATATATGATTGCAGCAAACCCAGCATCTTATGTAAATTTA
>JBMLOR010000144.1:13577-25677 GCA_049242865.1 Chitinophagaceae bacterium
CAAACTTCTTATTTATTTGGTCAATTTAACCATAAAGAAAGTATTTTCAGTAGCTTAACAGATAGTATTTTAGTAACAGAAACCAACAGTTTTTATACCAATCCTTTATTAAAGTTTGGTATGCAATTACACCAACAAATTGGCAAAAGTTGGTTAATTGGCATAGGTGCAACTGCAGGCCTGCAAAACAATATTGCTGCAGAAGAAAGTTTAAAAATTACCGACGGTAATACTGTACTTAAAGAAACTGGGCGACAAACTGTACGAGCTTTTCAAATTCCATCTACATACACAGTTGGTTTAAATATTGGTTACAACGCTAAATATTCATTATTAGTAGATTACTCTACTCAAAATTGGGGAACTACAAATTACAGAGGTGTTAATTACAATTTAGTTAATAGCAATAGAATTAGTGGTGGATTTCAGCTCACTCAAAATTATCAATTAAGAGACGGTAGCATTTATGAAAAAAGTTTTTTGCAGGTAGGTGCTTTTTACAATAAATCTTATTTAAAAGTTGCTGGCGAACAAATAAATGATTATGGTTTTACCCTTGGTGCAGGTATTCAACTTTTGGGTAGAGACCCACGTGAAATTGGAAAACTAAGTTTGCATTTAAATATGGAAGTTGGTAGCAGAGGAACAACTATTAAAAATTTAGTTAAAGAAAACTACACTCAATTTGGATTAACACTTTGCTATAGAGATTTCTGGTTTACTAATGTTAAGCGTTACGATTAATCTTTTTTAAAAGAAAACATCTTCAATCACAAAAATTTCTTTTACTTCACTTTTGTGCATAGTAATGGCAAATACATCAAATTGTATTTGCTGATATTTTGGATTATTTTCCAAAAAATGTTGAGCAGCCCGCTTTAAATTATTCATTTTTTTTGCTGAAATGCTCTCTTCTGGTAAGCCAAAAGCCAAGCTCGACCTTGTTTTTACTTCAATAAAATGTAAAATGTTGGTAGTTGTATTTTTTGCAATAATATCAACCTCTAAATGTCCTACCCTATAATTTCTATGTAGAATTTCGAATGATTGCTGTAAGAGATATTCACATGCTTTCTCTTCTCCAAAGTTTCCAATATTTTTATTTCTGTAATCCATATCCTAATAAAAGTAAAAATATGCAAGAAACAATTCCATCCATTGTAAAAATTTCAGGTAAAGTACAACACTATGCTTGGGGAGGCTTTGAATTTATTCCCAATTTATTGGGTTTTGATAATATTGAAAAAAAGCCTTGTGCCGAATATTGGATGGGTGCTCATCCTTCGGCTTCCTCCATAATAAATGACTTTCAACAGCCCTTAAATGAATTAATTGAGTTGGATAAAGATAAATTTCTTACACCAAAAATTAATCAGTTATTCGGCGAACTTCCATTTTTGTTCAAAGTATTGGATGTTAAAGAAATGTTGAGCATACAAGTGCATCCTACAAAGGAAGAAGCTGTTAAAGGATTTGAGAAAGAAGAGCAATTAGGTATTCCTATAAATGCAAGTCATCGAAATTATAAAGATAAAAATCATAAGCCTGAAATTATGATTGCACTTGGTGAATTTTGGTTGTTGCATGGCTTTTTAAGCATCGATAAAATTGAGGCTGTTTTAAACAGTTACCCTGAATTTGCAAGTTTACAACCTCATTTCAGCACAAAAAGTATTAAACAGTTGATGGAGTTTGTTTACAATTTGCCACAGCAAGAGGTTGATAATATTTTAAAACCTTTGCTTTTAAGAGAGAATGATAATAAAAAAGCTGGTAAATTAACTAAACATCATCCTGGGTGGTGGGCTTGTAAAACTTTTGAAGTAATTGATGCTTCAATTTGTAATATCGATAAAGGAATATTTAGTATTTACTTGTTTAATATAGTTCAAGTACAAAGAGGCGAAGCGGTTTTTCAGGCAGCAGGTGTACCTCACGCCTATTTAGAAGGTCAGAATATTGAATTAATGGCCAACAGTGATAATGTATTGAGAGGTGGTTTAACACCAAAGCATGTAGATGTTCCCGAATTATTAAAACATACCATTTTTGAACCTGTAATTCCTAATATTATGAAAGGAAATTTGGTAGATAGTTTTGAAACAAATTATCCTTGCCCAGTTCCAGACTTTGATATTAGTTTAATAAAAATGAATGCTAATGATACATTCAATTCTGTTTCTATTTCCCCACAAATTATAATAAATGTTGATGGTGAAGTACTTATAAGTTTTAATCAACAACACTTGGTATTGAGTAAAGGTGAAGTTTGTTTTATACAGCCTCATACATCCTATACCTTAAGGGTTGAAACTGGATGTGTAGAACTCTATAAAGCATACGTTTCGTAGCAATATTGCTATTAAAAATTTAATTATCCATAAAATGAAAAAATCCTATGTATTTATTATTACACTTGTTGTATTCCAAATTTGTTACAGCCAAAAAAATATAACTTTTAAAGGCATGAAGCATGAGGTAAGTGGTTTGGTGTTAACATCAGACCAATACCAAAGCTTAAAACTTTATATACAAAAAATAACTGGAGTTATACCAAAAGATACTTTGTGTATATGGTTTCATTATAACCATAATAATTGTTGGAAAAGTTGGGATTATATGCATACCAATAAAGAAGCTGCAGATTGGGCAACATACATAAATACCCAATTCGAAAAACATACACAAAAACATCCCAAAACCACAATTGTACAAGCAAGGGCTTTAGGAAATAATGCCAATAAAATGGTAATGGCTAACCCAAAAGTTTTTTTTGATACTGAACGAATAATTGAAAGTTTATTTTTTAAAGAACCCAAAAATTGTAGTAGCAGTGTTATTATTTATCCAGATAAATCGTGTTTAATTATAAACGACGACCCGCATTATGATTTTTTATTTGCAACTAAAAAGCTTTTGCAATAATTGTATATTATTTCTAAGCTTTGTGGAGGATGTTTAAAAAAATAGGTTTGTTGTTTTTCACATTATTTCAATAAACATTTAATTCCACTTACTTTGTAACTCATTACAATAAATGAGTAATCCTAATTTAAATAGAGATTTGTCGAATCTTTCTGTTCAAGAAAAAGATTTTGAAAACACTATAAGGCCAAGTGCTTTAGATGATTTTAGTGGTCAGCCACAGTTAATTGAAAATTTAATCATCTTTATAAAAGCAGCAAAAATTAGAGGCGAAGCCCTAGATCATACATTATTTCATGGTCCTCCAGGTTTGGGAAAAACTACTTTGTCGAGAATTGTTGCAAACGAAATGGGGGTTAATATTAAAGAAACTAGTGGACCAGTAATTGAAAAACCAAGTGATTTGGCTGGGTTATTAACTAATCTTGAGCCTAATGATGTTTTGTTTATTGATGAAATTCATAGACTAAGTACAGTTGTAGAAGAATACTTATATGCAGCTATGGAGGATTTTAAAATTGATATTTTGATTGATAGTGGACCTAATGCAAGAAGTGTTCAACTAAGCTTAAACCCATTTACTTTAATTGGGGCAACTACAAGAAGTGGATTGCTTACTGCACCATTGCTTTCTAGATTTGGTATAAAAAATAGGTTAGAGTATTACAATGCAACCACACTTCAAAAAATTATAATCAGAAGTGCATCCATTTTAAAAGTAGAAATAAGTGAAGATGCTGCCAATGAAATTGCAAGAAGAAGTAGAGGAACACCACGAATAGCCAATGGCTTGCTTAGAAGAGTTAGAGATTTTGCAATGGTACTAAATGATGGTAATATTGATATTGGAATTACGCAGCATGGCTTAAAAGCACTGAATGTTGATGAATATGGATTAGATGATATGGATAACAGAATTTTGCTTGCAATAATCGAGAAGTTTAAAGGTGGTCCTGTAGGAATTACTACAATTGCAACTGCTGTTGGTGAAGAAACAGGTACTTTAGAAGAAGTATATGAACCTTTTTTAATTCAGGAAGGCTTTTTACAGCGTACTCCACGTGGCCGAGAAGTTACAGCTAAAGCTTATAAACACTTAGACAAAAAGCCTCCCAAAAATTCAACACAAGCAGCCAGTTTATTCAATGATTTATAAACAAAGCTTAGCTACCTTATTTTCTATCAATATCTAAAATTTCACCTTTATCAAGCATTACTTTTAATTCAGCTTTTGAAAATCCAAAAACATCAGTAGAATAAGAATCGTTTCCTTTATTTTTTAAATCTCTAAGTCCCGAAATTTTGTTTGTTTCGTAGTTATTGATTTTTAAAAATACAGAGTCGGCTTGTACTTCCTCAATTTTATAAAGAGTATACTGTGAGTTTTTTGTTCTAATTTCAAAGATGTCTCCTTTTAATGGTGTTAAAATTAGTTTAGCATTTTTTTCATCTTTTTGTTTGCCTTCATAAGTTGCAAAAACTATAAGAAAACCAATAAGCAATAAGCCAGAGAACATCCAAATTGGAGTTTTTGTTTTCACTTTCAAATTTTCATAAGATTGTTTCAGCGAAGATGGCATTTCTTTTAGTTTAAGTACCTGCTTGCAATGGTTACATTGGCTTAAACCTGTTTTGCCCATTGGAAAAATGGGTATCCAAAATACATGAGCATATTTTTGAAAAACATGCAATTCAATAGCGTTTTGAGTTCCGCAGTTTTCACACTTGTCAAACAAAACTTCGTTTGTTAATTGTTTATTTTTACTTCCGTAGATAATCATTTTTTTTAATTTTTTTGAATATAGTGCACAAATCTAAATGTTTCTTTATACAATTTTAATCTTTGATGCATTTGCCAAATTTTTTATACAGATTTAAAAACTATTCCACATTTACTATAAATTCACACTAAATCAGATTACTTAATTTTTTTCAAGATGATTTTGTAACCATTCTACCCACTTAACTTGATCAATTTTATTTAATAGAATATCTGGTTTAAATCCTGTTTTATCAATTGGATTTTTGTTTGTCCAGCTAGATTTTACAATCGGTATTGTTAAATAATAATTAGGGTATGGTAATGGTGTAATGTTTGACATGCCTTCATAATCCATCATACCAATTGTGTTTATACCATAAGTTTTGGTTTTTTTGCTTTGCTTAGAAATAAAAAAGAAATACTCGGATGAACTGCCACATAAATCATCTACAAGCAATGCAACTTTACTTGGTTTTTTTGTAATTGAATCTAAAGGAAACGTAACACCTGGAATTGGATAAAATTCTTGGCTAGTTACAGGCAATTCTTGATAAGCTTTTTTATAGGCATTTAATACATCTTTTGGAAAATATTTTTTATATTCGTTAGGGATAGGATGTAAAACAAAGGGCTCTAAATCTTTCAGTTTATATTTAGTATTTTCTGGTGTAACTCTAATATAGGAGTCAAACTGCACTATTGGATTTGTGATTATGTAAGGTAAAATTGAAACCCAGCCTGTACTCCCTCCCCCATTTCCAGTAATATCAATAATCAAATTTTCAGAATTTCTAATTATTGAATCATTTTTGAGTACTAACTGTTGAATTTGCTCTTCATTATTTTTAAAGGTTGGAATTTTTAAATAAGCAGTTTTTGATGATAGGAGTTTAAAATTAAGACCATTGTTATTTGCTCTCCAAGTTTTTAATTCTTCTATTTCATCATTAGATATTTGTGAAGGGTAAATTTTCCCAAAAAGTGCAAAATTCCATATTTGCAGTAAATTTCTTTTTTGTTTTGCAGGAACATCAGTGGTTAAAAACGAATTATACTCTTTGGCAATAAATCCTTTTGGCGTTTGTACTAATTTCATGTAAACCAAACCAATTGGAATTTTTGGATGGTTTGATTTAACAACAACAGCCTTGAAAATATTGTCACTAGTTTTCATAATTGCCAACTTAATAGTAGAATCGGCATTAATCCAAATGCCTTCGATTTGGTGTAATTTTTTGTTTACAGTATTTTTTTTATAATCATTTTCAGTAATATTTATTATCTCATAATCATAGTCGTTTTCATTTTGATAGCTTAGTGTAAAATGTTTGTCTTCAAAAAATCTAACATATTCTTTCAGAATGTAAAAACACAATTTTGGGTTTGTTACTTTAACAGCTTTAGTAACAAGATGCTGAATATTTTTCTTGTAACCGATACTGTTTTTATTTTTTGCTTTTGAAGGATAGCCTGCGTAGTTTTCTTCAGTTTTATTTATTAGTATTTTTAAGTTATCACTGCAATTGCAAGTATTGGTTGAGTTGCTTTGAGAAGATAAGTTTTTTGAAATTAAAGTAAAAGTTAGTAGAAGTTGAAAATACCTTTTCATTTTAATTCTATATTTTTTAATCTGTAATTTAACTTTAAATACTATAAAAAGCTTGAGCTAACAATTTTAGAATTAATAATTTTTTAGCTTAAATTGAATTTAACACTTTATTCATGTTTTTGTTTATAAACGTGATTTGTATGTATAGATAAAACTAGCTTTGTTGGTTGGTTTTAATTAGTTTAATAAGAATTTTACAAAATGCTTTAAGTAATAATCAAATTTTTAATTATAGTTTCAAGGTTAAATTGGTTGTTAATGAAAAGTTTTGGGATTTGGTATTGTTTTCAAATATTTTATCACTTGATGAGTAGTGTTTTCCTTCAATTCTAAATTTAATTTTGTTGCTAAATTCAAAATCAAAATTACTCGAAAGTCCAAAAGTTTGAAATCCATTTGGCGTTGCTGTTGTTATAATTATTTCTTTTTTGTCGGAATAATATTCACCTCTTAAGGCAACAATTGTTTTTTTGCTTATTCTTTGTTTTAAAATAATTACAGGCGAAAACCAATTATCAAATTTATTATCTAATATTTTTTCAAAACCAATGTCAAAACCTGTGATAATTCCAAATTTGCTGGTAGGTTCAAATTGTAAATAAAAGTTATGAAAATGCCTTAAAGAACGAAGGCTGTCAGGTTTGTCAGTTCCAATAAAGTTGCTGTAATTAAACGTTAGTTTTGCAGTTGGTTTATAAGTAACTTGAGCACCAAACGATGGTTTTGTAATAAAATCAGGTTTTTGAATTTTTTGCCATCCATTTAATACAAGTGCAGATAAAAAGAGTTTTTCATTTTTTGAAGTATAAGAAAGCTTTAGCCCAGCTTCATAGTAAGGTGAATTTTCGGCAAGTAAACTTCTTGTCAATGTCCAACAGTCAGCACTTATGGCACTTTCAAAACCAATGTGTGAAGGCATTATACCTGCATCTAACCAAATATTTTTTTTCTTTGATAATTTTAAACCAATGTTTGCTTCATAAAAAGTTTTTGCCCAATTAGGCTCAGAAGATAAATTGTATTGTGCATAATTACCTGTCATCAAGCCAATATTTGCTCTAATTCTTGTATCCAAATATTGTGCTTTTAGCATGAGCAAATTTGCATTAATGTTGTTGTGTATTTTGTGGTTGTAGAGAAAATTTGATTTTTCTTGATTCGAAGGATTTGAAAAGTCATAACTATAATATAGTTCTCCATAAGCAAAAAATGACAGCTTATTTAAAGTGTCTTTTTGACTAAAAATTTTAGTTGCTACAAAAAGTGTGAAAAACAACAGCCTAAATCGCATTAATTACCAATTAGTTATTCCGCAAAAATATTACAATAAAGTTCAAAGTTTTTAGCATGTTAGGTTTTCATGTAACCACATCTTGTAAAAAATAATTAAATGTATAGTTTTTGTTGATGATATATTTTTTGCCTAATAGTATGCTACCAAGTACAACATGCACATTGTATTTTGATAGAGTTCATTTTGATGGATTAGTAAAGATTACATGTTTGCTATAATTCGGCTTATTGTTTTATCCGAACATTCGGTCATGGCTTTATAAGCTTTCTCATTCTTTATAATTAAAACTCCTTCTACACAGCCCCAACCATGAGTAGGTAAAAATTTATTAGCCCAAAACCTTAGGGGGGCAGAGCAGTAATTGTAAGAAAAGGAGTGGTTGCCATTTTGCCAAAAAATGCTTTCTAAAAAATTATCATCGCTTAGCTGTTTACAAATTGTAGCAATATCAGTATTGCTAATATTTGATTTTGAGGTTTCAGTTTTCCAACTTGGGTGGGTGGCATTTTCACGATTTTCAAGATAGTTTTTTGCAGGGTTATATGTTTTGCCAAATTTTTTTCCATAGCGACTGATGCCATAGCTATAATTAGCTTTTATGTATTGGGCACTATCAATAATTCTTATTTCTATCAAAGCATTTTTATAGTAAGTTAATGCTAATGTAGCTGTGGCAGAATGTTTAAATTGCTTTATAGTAAATTTATTGGTAATAAATATGGCAACATCTTGGCAAAATGTTTTGCCGCTATCTAAGTAAATGTCTTCTGTTCTTGTTTCGGCGGCTTTAGCTTTATTGGCAGATAATAGTTGCTTTGGGTTAAAGGCATTGCCTAAATAAACAGAATCGTTTAAGTGAAATTTTGCTGTTGCTATAAAAGAAAAACCGTATTTATTAACTTTATTTATTGAGTCTCCTAATTTAATAGCATCAATGCCTATTATGTTTTTCGGGGTTTTCTGTGCAAAGCAATTATTAGCAGCTAATGCAAAAAAAAATATCAAAAATTTATTGAACATGGTTTATAGAAATTTTTCAATTTTAAATAATTGTAAGAAGATATAAGAATGCTTGTTAAAAAAATATGTAATTATTATTAAGATTACTCACTACTTGTTTATTTACTAGTTAACTGTTTCAATGTCTTATCAGAACAATTTTTCATAGCTTCATAAGCTTTAATATTTTTTATTGTAATAGCTTCTTCCTCACAGCCACAGTATGAACAACTAATCTGAGTTTTTGGCAAGTGTTTTTCCACCCAAAAATTATAAGGGTAAGAACAGTAATTAAATGCAAACGAGTAGTTGCCATTTACCCAGTAAATACTTTCTAAATGATAGTGCTCACTCAATTCTTTTGCGATAGTAGCAATTGGCACTTTACTCCAATTTCTAGGTGGCAGCATTTTGGCATTTGGGTTTGTGGCTCTAGAACGTGCTTGATCATGTAGTGTGTAACCATCTAATTGTTCGGCAAAACCTTTACCATATTTTTTTAGTCCATAGGAATAGTTGGCTCTAATGTATTTCGCACTGTCAATTATTCTTATTTCTATCAATATTTTTTTAAAATAAGTGAGTGCCAGGATTGCTGTTTTAGAATGTTGTATTTGATTGATGTTAAAATTATTGGTGATAAAAATTGATACATCTGGGCAAAATGTTTTGCCACTATCTATTAAAATAGACCTAATACTTGTTGATTCCTCTTTTAATTCATTAAGTGATATTAAATTTTTAGGTTCCCAAGCACTGCTGGTTTGAAAAGAATCGCTTACATTAAATTTTTTTACTGCTATAAATGGAAATCCATAGGTATTTACACGATTGATAGAATCACCAAGCTTAATGGCATCAATACCTGTAATGAAAGTTTTTGTTTTTTGTGCTAAGCAAGTAAAGATTGCAAAGGCAAAACAAAACAGAGTAATTATTTTTCTCATGGTATGGGGTGACTATATTGATTTAGAATGATTGCAAATGTTATTGAGTAATACTGTGGCTAAATGTTTATTGATCTTTATACAACCATATTTCTTCTAACCTTTCTGCATATTGTGCAATGTTTTTGTGGGTTGATTTTTTTAAAACCAATACCAATGGAGCTATTTCGTTTAGGTATTTACTGGTTAATGGTTCTTCCTCGTTTCTAAATCCATTTATTAAATAATTGAGTGCTATTAATTGCCTTTTTGTATTGTTTGATTGTAAGGCATCTTTTAGGGCTCCAATTCTCGTCCAAGTGGCTTTGTTTTTTTGCCACCAGCTAGCAACTGCATCGGCCATCGGTTTTCTTGATTTAAGAAGAGAGGCCTTTGTTGGTACATTAATCCAAGGTACTTCTTTTTTACCATTATGAGAGTAATCGTTTATAACAGCATATTTCTTTTCATCTAAAGCTGTTTTAAAGCCAAAATCCATAAAAGTTAGTTCTTCCATAAGCCAACCTGCCCTTATAGATATCCAATCTAAATGATAAGGTATAATATAGCCATGTGTATACATATATTCTTTAGAAGCTGGATACATTAAATATGGGTTGTTGGTAATTGGCGTAAATTTATTGCTATACAATAAAGGGATTATTTTGGGTATGGCAGCTTGCTCATAAATTTCTAAAGCACGCCTTGCTGGCTGAATTTTATAGTCAAAAAGAAACCCTTTAAAATCAATGATGAGACTATCAATTTGTTTTTTTTGACAAAAAACATCGGTATTAAATATTTGTATCACAATACATAGTGATAATAAACCTTTCATAATTGTAAAGTTATTGAAATTAGTATTGGTACACTTTGTAACGTGAAATAAAACTTTTATTTATCCAATCTTATTTTGTTTTTCAAGGAGATTTTACTACAAATTTGTGATTCTATAGATTAGAGATTTACATTTCAGTTAGTTTTAAAATCTCAAATAAATTTATTACCTCAAGCACAAACTGAAGCAAAATAAAGAACACATGTTGTGGCTAAATTCGTTAAAACCCAATAATGCCAAATCACCTGTTTTGCCCTCGTAATTTATTATAAACTTTTATCTTAATTTTTCTCTAAATCCTCAATTGTTTTTTTTGCATTTGCCAATCGAATTGCTTTATTTTTTTCAATCAATTTAGAAGTTGCCCATTTTTCTATTTTATGATGCAATGGTACAAGAACTGCTGCAATACACACCAACGATAACAACATAAGAAAAGGATTATGATGCGTGATTTTTTCTAAAAAAGGATGAAGTAATAGATTTAAAAATTCAAACACAATTAAAAGGGCTACTGCACCAAAAAACTCAATTACTTTTGAATTGGTTATAAAACTTCTACTAAGCAGTAAAAATAGAGTGAGTAAAAAAATAATGCCAATAGCTAATAAAGCGAATTGGATATTTTGTTTTCTTTCGTGCTCTCTCACAACTTCTTTCTCTTTAATTTCATTTTGCCTAATTTCTTCTTCAAAAGACAATAAATAAGATTCCTTTGTTTTGTTCAAACTCTCAATACTATCTCTCGCAAACAAGTATATTTCAGCATATTTCATAGACGAATCATTATTCTTGTTTTTATAAAAGTTCATTAAATCAAATGCAGAATACTTTAGTTCTACTAAAAATCCCCTATTCTCAACAATTTTTAAGGCTTTTTTGGAATAAAAAATAGCAGAGTCAGTTTTGTTAGTTGAAGCATAAAATGTGGCCATTTGAGTAAAACACCAGTTTAAATATTTTGGAGAATTCATTTCATATGCTTTCTTCAATGCCAATTGGCTATAAGTGTATGAGAGTGTAGGATTATTCATTGCAAAATACAACTTAGCAAATTGCATGTATATAAATACTTTTTTATCAATTCTAAGTTTTTGTTGATGGATTCTCTCAGCTAATTGATTATAAACTAAAGCTGAGTCTAAATTTCCAACAACTGCAGAAAAATACTCCCCAATGTTTAGAGCTATTAGATAAAATACTTGAGATTCTGGTGCTTTATCTCTTAAAAGTAAAGCTTGCCGTAACATTTCAATTTCTTTATCTGAATCAAGATATGTATAGCTTACAGCGAGATGATTTTTTACAACAGCTAATAGAGTAGCATTGTTTAATGGCTCTGCCATTTTTAAAGCTTTTAAAGAATATTCTAGCGATTTTGTATTATCACCGTTTAGATAAAATAAAAAGCTTAATTGTGAAATAGCATAAGTTTCTGATAGGGTATCTTTATTTTTTTTTGCAATAGTTAAAAATTTTTGAACTACATTTTGTGTAAGCAAAGGGTCATAATCAGCAAGGTCGCCTAAATAGATGTTTAGCAAATCCATTCTTGTTTCAGCATTTTTTTCAGCTAAAATAGTTTGTAGTTTTATGTCAATACTATCTGCTTGTGCAAAAGCAAATTGGCTAATTAGTATTAAGCAAAAAAGGGTTATTGTTTTTATCATCTATGTATTTTTCATTTTTTACAAACTATATTTTATTTGTAGAATTACTTTCCTGTTAATTTTTTCTGGAACTCTCT
>JBMLOR010000145.1:0-3137 GCA_049242865.1 Chitinophagaceae bacterium
TTCAGCAACATATTGCAACTATTAGTGAAACTATTGCTGCAAAAAAATTAGAAGCCGACAACCTTCCTGCTCAAGATTTTTTTGCAAAAGATGCCATTTACAAAGAAGTTGATGTTTTAGTAAAACAACGCGACGAACAAATTGAAGAAGTTTTAAAAGAAATATTACCAGAGGCTTTTGCAACTATCAAAGAAGCTGCTCGAAGATTTTCTACCAATGAAAATATTGCTAGCACTGCTACAGAATTAGATAGAAATTTAAGTATAAAAAAAGACTATATATCAATCGAAGGCAATAATTCCATATACAAAAATAGTTGGACAGCTGGTGGTGGTAAAATCACTTGGAACATGGTGCATTACGATGTACAGCTAATTGGAGGTGCAGTTTTACACAGTGGCAAAATTTCAGAAATGAGTACTGGTGAAGGTAAAACTTTAGTAAGCACTTTGCCAGCATACTTAAATGCTTTAGCTGGTGAAGGTGTACACATTGTAACTGTTAACGATTACTTAGCAAAAAGAGACAGTGAATGGAATGGTACTTTATTTGAATGGCTAGGTTTAACTGTTGATTGTATTGATAAACATCAACCAAATAGTGAAGAACGTAGAAAAGCATATTTAGCCGATATTACATATGGTACAAACAATGAGTTTGGCTTTGACTATTTGAGAGACAATATGGTGCATAGCCCAGAAGAAAAAGTACAACGCAAACATCATTTTGCAATGGTAGATGAGGTAGATAGTGTATTAATTGATGATGCTAGAACCCCATTAATTATCAGTGGTCCAATAGGAAAACAAGACAATATTGAACAATTTTTTGAACTTAAACCAAGAATTGAAAAATTGGTTGATGCTCAAAAACGTGCCATTAATAGTTTTTTAACAGAAGCCAAAAAGAAGATTGCAGAGGGTAATGATGATCCAAAAGATGGAGGCTTGGCTTTGTTTAGAGCACATCGTGGATTGCCAAAAAACTCAGCATTAATAAAGTTTTTAAGTGAGCCTGGAATTAGAGTAAAACTTCAAAAAACAGAAAACTACTATTTAGCAGATCAACAAAAAGAAATGCCAAAAGCCGATGAAGAATTATATTTCTATATCGACGAAAAAAATAATAGCGTAGAGTTAACCGACAAAGGGATTAATCTTATTACAAAAGCTGGGGAAGACGTTAATTTCTTTGTAATTCCTGACATATCTGTTGGATTAGCACAAGTAGAAAAAGAATCTTTAACTGCTGAAGAAAAATTGGCAAAAAAAGAAATAATAATTAATGAATATTCTACCAAAGCCGATAGAATTCATACCATTCAACAATTACTAAAAGCCTATACTTTATTTGATAAAGATGTAGAATATGTTGTAATGGACGAGCAAGTAAAAATTGTTGACGAACAAACTGGTCGTATTTTAGATGGCAGAAGATATAGTGATGGATTGCATCAAGCAATAGAAGCAAAAGAAAATGTACAAATTGAGGCTACCACACAAACCTATGCAACCATCACCTTACAAAACTATTTTAGAATGTACCACAAACTTTGTGGTATGACTGGTACAGCAGAAACAGAAGCAGCTGAGTTGTGGAGTATTTATAAACTTGATGTGGTATCAATTCCTACAAATATTCCTGCCATACGCAAAGATGAACAAGATAAAATTTACAAAACAAAACGTGAAAAATTTGGTGCTGTAATAGAAGAAATTGAAAATCAACGCAATGCAGGAAGACCAACACTAGTAGGTACTACAAGCGTTGAAGTAAGTGAATTGCTAAGCAGAATGCTTCGCCAAAAACAAATTCCACACAATGTATTAAATGCCAAACAACATGCAAAAGAAGCACAAGTTGTGGCTGAAGCTGGATTGCCAGGTGCAGTAACTATTGCAACCAATATGGCTGGTAGAGGAACAGATATTAAACTTGGTGCAGGAGTGAAAGAAGCTGGTGGGTTAGCAATTATAGGTACAGAAAGACATGAAAGTAGAAGGGTTGACAGACAGCTTAGAGGACGTGCAGGTCGTCAAGGAGACCCTGGCTCGTCTCAGTTTTTTGTAGCTTTAGAAGATGATTTAATGCGTATGTTTGGTAGTGAACGTATTGCAAAAGTGATGGACTTTGCTGGATATAAAGAAGGTGAAGTAATACAGCACAGCATGATTACCAATAGCATTGAACGTGCCCAAAAAAAGGTAGAAGAAAACCATTTTGGAACAAGAAAAAGATTGCTAGAGTACGATGATGTAATGAACAAACAACGTACTGTAATTTATGCAAAAAGAAACCACGCTTTGTATGGTGATAGACTAGCTTTAGATATAGACAATGCATTTTATAGCGTAGCCGAAAATATTATTGCGGGCAGCAAAGAAAGCCACGATATTGATGCACTAAAAATGAATGCAATTATAAATTTTGGTATAGATACTAATATTACAGCTGAGGAATTAAATAAAGAGCCCTTAAATGTTTTAGCAGATAAATTGTACAACCAAGCTGTTGAAAACTATGAGGCTCACAAAAAAGCAATGGCTACACAAGCATTGCCAGTGTTTAAAAATATTAGATTACAACAAGGAAATCATATAGAAAATGTTGTTGTACCTTTTACTGATAGTAAAAAAGGAATGAATGTTTTAGCATCTATGCAAAAAACATTGGATACAGAAGGTGTGGAATTGGTGAATGCTTTAGAACGTACGGTAACCCTTAATTTAATCGACGATGAATGGAAAGAGCATTTACGCTCGATGGACGATTTAAAGCAAAGTGTACAAACAGCTAGTTACGAGCAAAAAGATCCATTGGTAATTTATAAGGTAGAAGCTTTTACTTTATTTAAAAATATGGATGCTACAGTTAATCAAAATATTGTTCAGTTCTTATGCCATGCACAAATTCCTTTAGAAGATGAAAATGCTGTAAAAGAAGGGCATCAACAAAAAACCGATTTAAGTAACATGCGTACACAGCACGAAACAGTTGATGCTGCTGGAAACGATAATGATTACATAGATCCAACACCCGTAAAACGAGAACCCATTAAAGTTGAAAAAATTGCTGGACGAAACGATCCTTGTCCTTGTGGCAGTGGAAAAAAGTTTAAGCAATGCCATGGTAAAGAA
>JBMLOR010000146.1:0-12505 GCA_049242865.1 Chitinophagaceae bacterium
CAACTTTTTCATTGATTACAATCGCATCCTCAAAGTTGTAACCTTTCCAAGGCATAAAAGCAACAACTAAGTTTCTTCCTAAAGCTAATTCACCATCTTTAGTTGCATAACCTTCGGTTAAGAAATCTCCTTTTTTTACTTTTTGTCCTTTTTTTACAGCAGGTCTTAAGTTAATACAAGTACTTTGGTTGGTTTTAATAAATTTAGTTAATTTATAAACCATCAAATCGTCGTTGAAAGAAATTAATCTATCAGCATCATTTCTATCATATCTTACATGTATTTCTCTACTATCAACAAACTCAACAACACCATTTCCTTCTGCATGTAATTGAATACGAGCATCTAGTGCAGCTTTTGCTTCTAAACCAGTACCAACAATTGGGTTTTGTGGTTTAATTAACGGAACAGCTTGACGTTGCATGTTTGAACCCATCAAAGCACGGTTGGCATCATCATGCTCTAAGAAAGGAATTAATGAAGCAGATAAACCTACAATTTGGTTAGGTGCAACGTCCATAAACTGAACTTCACCTTTATCCAAAATTGGGAAATCACCAGTATCTCTACTTACAATTTTTTCGTTTAAGAAATTACCTTTTTCATCGATTGGGCTATTACTTTGTGCAATTTTCTTTTCTTCTTCTTCCTCAGCACTTAAGTAGTGTAGCTCTTTCATGTTTACTTTACCATCTTCTACTTTACGGTATGGTGTTTCAATGAAACCCATTTCGTTGATTTTGGCATGTACACACAAGGTAGATATCAATCCAATGTTTGGACCTTCAGGCGTTTCGATAGTACATAAACGACCATAGTGAGAATAGTGAACGTCACGAACCTCAAAACCAGCTCTTTCTCTACTTAAACCACCTGGCCCTAATGCAGAAATACGACGTTTGTGTGTAATTTCTGATAATGGATTGGTTTGATCTAAGAATTGTGATAATTGAGATGTACCAAAGAATGAATTTATAACAGCCGATAATGTACGAGCATTGATAAGATCAACAGGTGTGAAAACCTCATTGTCTCTTACGTTCATTCTTTCTCTGATGGTACGAGCCATACGAGCTAAACCAACACCAAATTGTGCATACAATTGCTCTCCAACTGTACGTACACGACGGTTTGATAAATGATCAATATCATCAATCTCGGCTTTAGCATTTGTTAAACGAACTAAGTATTTAACAATTTCAATAACATCGGCTTTTGTTAATACTTTTTTCTCGTTAGGATTTTCATGTTCTAGTTTTCTGTTGATTTTGTAACGTCCAACTTCACCTAAATCGTAACGCTTATCGCTAAAGAATAATTTATCAATAATACCACGTGCAGTTTCATTATCAGGAGCATCAGCACCACGTAACTGACGATAAATGTGCTGTACAGCTTCTAACTCACTATTGCTGGTATCTTTATTTAATGTGTTATAGATGATGGCATAATCTCCACCAACATCTTCTTTTTGTATAAAAATAGATTTAACACCCATTTCAACAATGGTATCAATTCCATCCTGATCTAATACAACGTCTCTTTCTAAAACAATTTCATTACGTTCAATGCTTACTACTTCACCAGTATCTTCATCCACAAAATCTTCTACCCAAGTACGTAATACACGAGCAGCTAAACGGCGACCAATATGTTTTTCTAATTCTACAGCATCAACAGTAACTTCATCGGCCATTCCAAATAACTCTAGAATGTCTTTATCAGTTTCATAACCAATAGAACGTAATAAAGTGGTTACTGGGAATTTCTTTTTACGATCGATGTAAGCATACATTACATTGTTAATGTCTGTAGCAAACTCCATCCAAGCACCTTTAAAAGGAATTACACGAGCACTGTAAATTTTTGTTCCATTAGGGTGCGTAGATTGTCCAAAGAAAACCCCTGGAGAACGATGTAATTGAGATACAACTACACGCTCAGCACCATTTACTACAAAAGTTCCACGTGGTGTCATGTAAGGAATATTTCCTAAAAACACATCTTGAACGATGGTTTGAAAATCCACATGCTCCTCAT
Source organism: Chitinophagaceae bacterium (assembly GCA_049242865.1). GTDB lineage: Bacteria > Bacteroidota > Bacteroidia > Chitinophagales > Chitinophagaceae > CAIVPM01. The sequence continues at coordinate 2,041 of JBMLOR010000146.1, forward strand.
CGTTACAACTTAAACGTAGTTTTGCTTTTAAGGGCACCGCGTATGTAAGTCCACGCTCCATACACTCTACAATTGAGTAACGAGGTGGGTCTATAAAGTAATCAAGAAACTCTAAAACGAAGATATTTCTAGTGTCTGTGATAGGAAAATTTTCCTTAAACACTTTGAACAAACCTTCGTTATTACGCTTATCTGGCGTAGTTTCTAACTGAAAAAACTCTCTAAACGACTCAAGCTGGATGTCCAATAAATCTGGAGCGTCTGCTAGGTGCTTTGTTTTCCCAAAATTAATTCTTGGGTTTAAATTTGTAGATGACATAGATAAAATTCTAACCGGTTTTGTAAACTGTAAAGCAAGTATTTAAGCGTTAAAATGGCCATTCACTACTTAAAATTGCTTCAAGCTTTAATAAAAGGAGTGCAAATGTAAGGGAATATCATTTTTGTAATGTAAAAATTATGCACAAGTTTTTGATTTTTTGAGGAATTTTTAACTAAAAAAAGCGTTTATCAAACAAAATATTAAAAAACAGTTTACTTAAACAAACAAAAAACTTACATTGCAACCCTATAGAGGATGAAATTATTAAGCCCTACCATATCACGTTTGGCAAGAATACGCCATTGGAAAATTGAATATTGGAGAGATAATCCAATAGCTACACAACGTGATGTACTTCAACATCTTGTAACTCATGCTCAGTACACAAGTTTTGGTAAACAATACCAACTTACTTCGTTGTTTTCTATAAAAAAATTTAAAGAAAATTTACCCATTCAAGAATACCATCAAGTAGAGCCATTTGTATTAGAAATGATGGATGGCAAACAAAATGTACTTTGGAACACCCCAATAAGTTGGTTTGCAAAAAGTAGTGGAACAACAAGTAGCAAAAGTAAGTTTATACCAATATCTGAAGATAGCCTTTACGACTGCCATTATCAAGGCACTAAAGATGCTTTATCATTATATTATAATTACAATCCAGAAAGCGACTTGCTTACAGGAAAATGCTTGGTAATTGGCGGAAGTCATCAAATAAATCCAATCAACGAAATAGTTCAATATGGCGATTTAAGTGCTGTGCTTTTGCAAAATGCTCCTTTTTGGGGTCAATGGCTAAGAACTCCAGAACTAAGTATTGCCTTGCTCGACGAATGGGAAAATAAAATTGAAAAACTTGCTCAAAGCACAATTAAAGAAAATGTAACTAGTATGGCAGGTGTGCCAACTTGGACGCTAGTTTTACTTAAAAGAATTTTAGAAATTACAGGCAAAAATTGCATTAAAGAGGTTTGGCCAAATTTAGAATTATATATACATGGTGGTGTATCGTTTACCCCTTATAAAGAACAATTTACCAAAATTATTGGTGGCGAAATTAACTATCAAGAAATATACAATGCTAGTGAAGGTTTTTTTGCTGCACAAGATGATTTGAGTAATGAGGGAATGTTGCTTATGCTCGACCATGGAATTTTTTATGAGTTTATGCCTATTGAAGAATATGGCAAACCTCACCCAAAAACAATTGGTTTAGATAAAGTTGTACTTGGCAAAAACTACGCACCTGTAATTACTACAAATGGTGGCTTGTGGAGATATTTGGTTGGCGATACCATACAATTTACGAGCATCTATCCTTTTAGAATAAAAGTTTCGGGAAGATTAAAACATTTTATAAATGCTTTTGGAGAAGAAGTTATCATAGATAACACTGACAAAGCCATTGCAGTTGCTTGCGAAAAAACAGGTGCTCTTGTAAACGATTACACAGCTGCTCCGATTTATTTTTCAGAAAAAGCTAATGGTGCACACGAATGGCTGATTGAATTTGAAAAACAACCCAAGTCGCTCGATAACTTTGCCTATGAATTGGACTGTGCTTTAAAAAATTGCAACAGCGATTACGAAGCTAAACGACATAAAGATATTGCCCTAGCCATGCCAAAAATTAATGCTTTACCAATTGGAACTTTTAATAATTGGCTAGCAACAAAAGGAAAGTTGGGTGGACAACATAAAGTGCCACGTTTAAGTAATGATAGGCAAATTTTGGAGCAAATTTTAAGTATGGCTAATGTTTAGCACTTAAATATCTTTCAGCATCTAAAGCTGCCATGCAACCACTTCCTGCAGCAGTTACAGCTTGTCTATAAATTTTATCTTGTACATCACCAGCAGCAAAAACACCTTCGATATTTGTTTTGCTAGTTCCTGGAGTTGTGATAATATATCCAGCTTCATCCATTTCTAAAAATCCTTTGAATATATCACTATTAGGTTTGTGCCCAATAGCTACAAAAAAACCACTTACTGGCACTTCTATTTTTTCGTTGGTTTGATTATTTTTGATTCTTACACCACTCACTTTATTATCGCCCAACACCTCATCAGTTTCGCTGTTCCAATATATTTTTATATTTTGAGTTTTTAACACACGATCTTGCATTACTTTACTAGCACGCATTTCTCCTTTTCGTACAATCATGTGTACTGTACTACAAAGTTTAGATAAGTACAAAGCTTCCTCAGCAGCTGTATCACCTGCACCTACAATAGCCACCTCTTTTCCTTTAAAAAAGAAGCCATCACAAACGGCACATGCACTAACGCCAAAACCATTTAGGCGTTGCTCACTTTCTAATCCTAACCATTTTGCACTAGCTCCTGTGCTTATGATGATGCTTTCGGCTTCCATCCAAGTTTCTTCGTCAATTTCAACTTTAAATGGAGAGGCATGTAAATCTACTTTGGTAACTATACCATAACGAATATCAGCACCCATTCTTGTGGCTTGTTTTTCGAAATGAATCATCATTTCTGGGCCTTGAACACCATCGGCATAACCTGGATAGTTTTCAACTTCTGTAGTTATCGTAAGCTGCCCTCCTGGTTGAATACCTTGATACAAAACTGGTTTTATTCCTGCTCTTGCTGCATAAATTGCTGCTGTATATCCAGCTGGCCCGCTACCTATAATTAAAAGTTGTACTTTTTCCATAATTTAAAATATTTACAAATTAATAAGAAAGAAGATTAATTTACTTTAATAATAAAATTAAAATTCGGCAATTCGATAATTTGAATAGAATGTTTTAGAATATTCAGATGACTAACAAAAGAAATTTTTACTAAGTATTTTCTAAAGGTATACTTAGAGTAAAGGTACTACCCTTGCCTAGGGTACTACTTGCTTTAATATCACCTTTCATAGCTTCTACAATAGTTTTTACATAACTCATTCCCAAACCAAATCCTTTTACATTATGAACATTTCCTGTATGAGCCCTATAAAATTTTTCAAATACTCTTTTCACTGTTTCTTTACTCATGCCAATTCCATTGTCTTCGATTTGAATAATCAACTGTTTTTTAGAATTTTTAGTGGTAACAATTACTTGAGCAGCAGTATCTTCTTTAGAATATTTAATTGCATTATCTAATAAATTAGAAATAATATTTGTAAAATGTATTTCATCTCCCAACACTAAAAAGTTTGTAGCATTTAGTTGCAGTTTTAAATTGCCTTGTTTTTCAATTAATTGTAATTCGTAAGTATGTGCCACAGCTTCTATAATTTCATGGGCATTAAGCGAAATTTGGGCATATTGAAATTCTTTTTTTTCGAGTAACGAAGCTTGCAAAATAGTTTCTACATGCTTGTTCATTCGTTTATTTTCTTCTTTTATAATTCCACTAAAATAGTTTAGTTTTTCTTTATCGTTTTGTACCTTTTCGTTTTTAATAGCATCAACTGCAAGTGAAATTGTAGCGAGTGGTGTTTTAAACTCGTGGGTCATATTATTTATAAAATCACTCTTTATTTCACTTAGTTTTTTTTGATGTATTAAAGTGCGTAATGTAATATAAAATGCAGCTATAATTATAGTTGTAAAAATAAATGAAGCAATAAGCATTGGTATAATACTATTCCAAATTTGCCTAGTAAATTTTGGCACCACAACTACAATAACCTCGTGAGGTGCAAGGCTTTCGAAATCAGTGCCACTTTGTGGCAATACTGCTGTTGGATAAATTTTATTATGTACACTATCAGTTACTTCATGAATAAAGTTGTTGCTTATTAATTCATATTCACCTTTATCTTCATTAATAACTGCAAACTCAAAAATTATATTTTTTAATCCTTCTTTTTCAAAGGCATGATGTAACTTAAGCTCTATTTCATCTTTTGTAAATTTAGTATCTATAGTGGGTGTTTTAAAAAAGTCGAGCCTAGAATTATCTAGCCTAAAATCATTCAATCTTTTTTTAAATTTCAAAAAGCCGTTATCAAACAAACTACTACTTAAATCGTTTGCAACATTTGTTGCAGCCGACATTGTTTTTTGTTGCAGTTCAACTTCTCTTATTTCTACAAGGTTGTTAATCCAATTAACTTGCAAGGCAATTAAACCTATAAGTGATAATGAGATAAGTAGTATGATTAGAGGTAAAGTTTTTTTCATCTAACTACAAATATAAAAGCTAAGTATATCTAACGAATTTCTAAATTTTTATTTTTAGCAGTAGCTTAACAAATAATTTTAGTGCCACTGAAATTAAATATTTTACAAAAAAAATATACCTTCATGCTGTGAATAAATTTAATGTAGGAAACTTACTAGTTGCCGACCCTTTTTTAAATGATATAAACTTTGGTAGATCTGTTGTAATACTTACAGAGGTTAGCGATAACTCAGCAATGGGTTTTATTTTAAACAAGCCATATTCAAAAAAACTTAATCAATTAATTGATGGTGTAGAACATCATCAGTTTACAATATATAAAGGAGGCCCTGTGCAAGAAGATACGCTTCATTTTTTGCATAACCGACCCGATTTAATTGAAAATGGACATAAAATTTGTGATAGTATTTTTTGGGGAGGAGATTTTGAAAATGCCTTGAGTTTAATCAAAGATGGATTTTTAACGCCAAATGATATAAGATTTTTTATTGGCTATAGTGGATGGGATAAACTACAATTAGAAGAAGAATTTGAGAGTAATAGCTGGTTTTTGCATAGTGCTAAGCAACATTTTGTATTTCACAAAAACAGCCAATTTTTATGGAAAGATGTATTGCTAGATATGGGAGGTGAATTTAGCAAAATGGTAAATTATCCTATTGACCCTCAACTCAATTAATGTTTGGTACAATAATTGTTTTTTAATACTTAAATAAATAAAATGAAATTAAAATCTCTTGTATTAGTAAGTTTTTGGATGATAACTTTCACGGCTTGTGATGTAATTAAACAAGTTGCTAGTGTTTTGGCTCCAAGCCAATACGAAATGGCTTTTGGATTAAAAGAAGCATTAGAGCAAGGCTTATTTACAAGTTTTGATGCTTATGGCAATCCAAAAGCAAACCCTGCCTTAGCATTTGTATTTCCTAACGATGCACAAAAAATTATTAATTTGGCAAATCAAGCTGGATTAGGAAAAGTTATCAATCAAACAACCGAAAAATTTAATACAGCCATATCTCAAAGTTTTACAGCAGCTAAGCCCATTTTTTTACAATCGTTAAAAAGTATGAATATCAGTGATGCCGCTTCTATTTTAATAACTAACAATCAAACAGCTGCAACTGATTATTTTAAAGGCAATACACAGCAACCTTTAATGAAAGCATTTAGGCCCATAATTGATAGCACTATACAATTACAAGGAGCTGATAAAGAATGGCGTAAAATTGCTACTGTTATCAACAACATTCCCTTTAGTAATTTTAAAGTAGAACCTAGCCTAACAGATTTTGTTGCTGCGAGAGCTATTGATGGTATGTACATGCTTGTTGCAGAAGAAGAAAAGAAAATAAGAACCAATCTTGCCTTTAGAAAAACAGATTTAGTTAAAAAGGTGTTTGGCTATGCCGATGAGCAGTTAAAAAGTAAACAATAGTATCAATTATTGATGAATAAAAAATCAAAACATGCCCATTATTGAACTACAAGAATTGAGTAATAAAGAAATTGCTCCCAATTTTTTTGCTAAACTAATACACACAGAGAACTTAACTTTTAGCTTTGTAGAAGCAAAAGCAGGTAGTATTTTGCAAGAACATTGGCATGTTAACGAGCAATATTCTTACGTGCTTGAGGGAGAAATTAAAATGAATATTGGTGATGAAACTGTAGTTTTAGACAAACATAAATTTGGCGTTATTCCATCAAACACAAAGCACTCAGCTATAGTTTTAAAAGATTGTAAAATATTGGATGTATTTTTTCCTACAAGAGAGGAGTATAAGTAATGTGATAATTAGCCAATTTGCCAATAAGCTAATTAAACAAATGAAGAAACTGATACAAGCTTAATCGCAAAAAACAACATAAAAAAAGCCATTTGCAAAAAACAAATGGCTTTTTAAATTTTATTTTATTTATTATCCTAAAGCTACTCTTACAAAGCTGTTAACTTTTAAAGAACCACTAACAGATTTTAAGTACTCAGCAACAGTTTTACCACCATCTTTTACAAATGGTTGTGCTACTAAAGTATTTTCTTTAAAGAATGCATTTAACTTACCTTCTGCGATTTTAGCAATCATTTCTTCTGGTTTGCCAGCCATTTTAGGATCAGCTTTCATAGTTTCAACTACAATTGCTCTTTCTCTTTCAACAGCTTCAGGAGATACGCTATCAGCATCTACAGCTAATGGATTCATAGCAGCAATTTGCATAGCTACGTCACGTCCTGCATCACCTGCATTTTCATTAAAGTTAACTAAAACACCCATTCTGTTTGCACCATGAATGTAGCTAGCAACATAAGCTGCTTCTACTCTTTCGTATCTTACAATACCAATTTTTTCGCCAATTGTAGCTAATTTATCATTTATTAAATCAGCCACAGTAGCTCCACCAACAGTAGCAGCATTTAACTCTTCAGCTGATTTACAGTCGTTGGCAACTGCAGCGTCGGCAATTGATTTTACAAAAGCCACAAAATCGGCATTTTTACTTACAAAGTCGGTTTCGCAACTAATACAAACAACATATCCTACTGTGTTAGTTTCATTGGTTTGAGCAAAAATTACACCTTCTTTAGCCTCTCTATCACTGCGTTTAGCAGCAACTTTTTGGCCTTGTTTTCTTAACCAATCAATAGCAGCTTCAAAATCGCCATTAGTTTCTGTTAAGGCTTTTCTACAATCCATCATTCCTGCACCAGTAGCCTGGCGTAGTTTATTAATATCTTGTGCAGATATAGCAACTGTACTCATCATTTTTTATTTAATATTTTTTATTTAATATCTAATATTGGTATGCTCAATCATAAATACCATTTCAACTTAACTAATCTTAAATATTCAATCTTAAATATTCAATCTTAAATATTCAATATCAATTATTTTCCTCCAACTGGTTTTCTTGTAGCACTTGGCACTCTACGTTTTGTAGCACCAGCACCAGCAGTACCTTTTCCACGACCACCAGCACCTCTTCCACCTTCAGCAGCAGCTTCTGCTTCTAGTCTACGAGCTTTAGCTTCGTTTTCATTATTTACATCATCGCCTTCAGATGCATCTTCATCTTTACTTGCTAAACGCTCTTGTAAACCTTCAGCAATAGCAGCAGTTAAATAATTTACGATAATAGCTATAGATTTTGTAGCATCGTCGTTTGCAGGAACTGCAAAGTCAACTTTGTTAGGGTCACAATTTGTATCAACCATACCAAAAGTTGTAATGCCTAATCTTTTTGATTCTGCTAAAGCAATGTGCTCGTGCCCAATATCAACCATGAAAATTGCATGAGGAATACGACCCATTTGAGCAATACCACCTAATACTTTTTCCATTTTATCTTTATCTCTACCCAATGTTAAACGCTCTTTTTTTGTTAAGCTTTCAGCACTTCCGTCATTCAACATTTTGTCAATGCTTTGCATTTTTTTAACACTCTTACGTACTGTGTTAAAGTTTGTAAGCATGCCACCTAACCAACGTTCAGTTGCATAAGGCATATTAACACGCTTAGCACACTCAGTAACTATTTCTTTAGCTTGTTTTTTTGTAGCAACAAACATGATTTTTTTACCACTTTTAGCAATTTGTTTCATTGCTGCAGCAGCTTCTTGCAAACCATCAACTGTTTTGTTTAAGTCGATGATGTGAATGCCTTTTTTCTCAGCAAAGATGTAAGGCAACATTTTTGGATTCCACTTCTTTTTTAAGTGACCAAAGTGTACGCCTGCCTCTAATAATTGCTGTTGTAGTGATGTATTATTTTCCATTTAAAATACTTTGATAATGTGATAATTTGATAATTCGATAATGAATGCATTGAAAAAGTTTGACCAAAACGACCAATAACTTTTTTTGACCAATGACACCCAAATATTAACGTTTTGAGAATTGGTAGCTTCTTCTTGCTTTTTTATGACCAAATTTCTTACGTTCAACACTACGAGGATCACGTGTAAGATGACCAGCTGCTTTTAATGCAGGACGTAACTCAGCATTCATTTCAATTAATGCACGTGCAATACCTAATTTAATTGCTTCTGCCTGACCTTTTAATCCACCACCTTGTGCATTTACAACTATATCGTATTTGCCAACTTGTTCAGTAGTTTTTAAAGGTGCTTCTACTTGATTTTGTAAATAGAACAAAGAAAAATATTGTTTATAGTCTTTGTCGTTTACAGTGATTTTGCCTTCGCCTTTGCTGATAAATACTCTTGTTACAGCTTCTTTACGACGACCAACGGCATTTTTTTGTTTTTCCATCAATTATGATTTGAAATAATTTTAAATGTTGTGATTAGAATTTTAGCTCTTTAGGTTGTTGAGCTGTATGAGGATGAGCAGTACCAGCATATACAAATAATTTTTTGTACATTTTACGACCTAATCTGTTTTTTGGCAACATACCTTTTATTGCTCTTTCTACTAAAACTTCTGGACGACGGCGTTGTAAGTCTTTAGCAGCTTCTTCTTTTCTACCACCAGGGTATCCACTAAAGCTGTCATAAACTTTGTCTTCCATTTTGTTACCTGTTAACTTAACTTTTTCGCAGTTAACTACAATTACATAATCTCCACAATCAACGTGTGGTGTGTAATATGCTTTGTTTTTACCTTTTAGGATGGCAGCAATTCTGCTACACATACGTCCTACGGTTTGATTAGTACCATCAACAACATACCAGTTGTGTTGAACGGTAGCCGCGTTAGCGTGTTTTGTTGTGAAATGTAATTTACTCACTTTTTATTTTTTTTGGTCGTTGGTCTTTTGCCATTGTTCTTTTGATGAACTTTTGACTTTAAACTCACCGACTTGTTTAGAAATTAAATGATAATGCTATCCCATTACCAAGTCCAATTTTTTTTGGATTGCAAAAGTGCTACTATATATCTTAATATTCCAAAAGTTTGAGAAAGTATTTTTAAAACTACTTTTGTAAGTAATTGATTTTCAGCAATAAATTTGTATGAAAATTTTAGAGCACTAGTAAAAACTTTGATTTTGCTATGTTTTAATTGAAATCTAAACCACTAAATACTGAATTTATTGATTTTATTTGCACCACAATTTTATTCATGAGGATAGTTTTTTTAGGCACACCCGATTTTGCTGTTGCCAGTTTAGAAGCTTTGGTTAATCACAATTTTAATGTAGTAGCAGTTGTTACAGCACCTGATAAACCTGCTGGCAGAGGAATGCATTTACAACAAAGTGCAGTAAAACAATATGCAGTTTTAAAAGGAATACCTGTTTTACAACCTGAAAAACTTAAAAACCCAGCTTTTATTGAACAACTAAAAGCATTTAAAGCCGATATACAAATTGTAGTAGCCTTTAGGATGTTGCCACAAATTGTATGGGAAATGCCACCTTTAGGAACTATTAATGTACATGGCAGTTTATTACCACAATATCGTGGAGCTGCACCTATTAATTGGGCAATAATTAATGGTGAAAAAGAAACAGGCGTAACTACTTTTAAACTGCAACATGCTATTGATACAGGCAATATTTTACTACAAGAAAAAATGGCCATTGAGCCTGAAGATACCATTGGCACTATGTACAATAAACTCAAGGATTTAGGGGCTGAAGCATTAATTAAAACATTAAACCAATTGATAGATGGCTCATTAAAAGAACAACCTCAGCAACAAATTATTGAAGACCTTCATACACTGCACCACGCACCAAAAATTTTTACAGAAACTTGCCAAATAGATTTTAATAAATCGGTTGTAGCAATACACAACTTAGTAAGAGGTTTATCGCCTGTACCAGGTGCCTTTACCTTTTTGCAAGGAAAAAAAATGAAAATTTTTACAGCTACACCCCAATTAATACATCATAATCAGGCTATTGGCAGTGTAGAAACTGACAATAAAACTTATTTAAAATTTGCTTGCATTGATGGGTATTTACATTGCTTAGATATTCAATTAGAAGGAAAAAAAAGAATGCTAATTGAAGATTTTTTGAGAG
>JBMLOR010000147.1:0-32759 GCA_049242865.1 Chitinophagaceae bacterium
AAAATTTCCACTCAAAAGTTTTTGCCCTGATTTAAATTGTGCATTGGCTGTAATTGCAGACAATGCTAAGCAAAAAAATAGTAGTTTTTTATTCATATTGATATTTTACTACTAAAACACCATTTAATTATAAAACGATGCACAAGTAAATAGCTTTAACAATACTTTTACATCTAACAACAATTAAAAAATATGGCAACTAAATTTCCTACAGTTTCTTGGGCTAGCAATGCTGTAATGTATGAAGCTAATGTAAGGCAGTATAGTAAAGAAGGAAACTTTAATACATTTCAACAGCATTTGCCAAGGCTACAACAAATGGGAGTTTCAATTATTTGGCTTATGCCAATTACACCAATAAGTTATGCATTACGACAAGGAAGTTTAGGAAGTTATTATGCTTGTAGTAGTTATACTAAAATTAATCCTGAGTTTGGAACTGAAAACGATTTTAAAAGTTTAGTTAATACAGCACACCAATTAGGAATGAAAGTGATAATTGATTGGGTTGCTAATCACACAGGAGCTGATCACGAATGGACCATTAATCATAAAGATTTTTATATTTTAGATGAAGCAGGAAATTTTACAGAACGCAATGGCTGGCATGATGTAATAGATTTAAACTATAATAATGCTGCTATGCAAGATGCCATGATTTCTGCTATGCAATATTGGATTACAAATTTTGATATTGATGGATTTAGATGTGATATGGCTCATCTTGTGCCACTTAATTTTTGGCAAAAAGCAAGAACTGCATGCGATGTTTTAAAGCCTTTATATTGGTTGGCTGAATGTGAAGAAACAGAATATCACCAGGTTTTTGATACTACTTATGCTTGGGCTTTAATGCATGGTTGGGATAGTTACGCAAAGCATCAAACCAACATTCATGCTATTTATAATATTTTGCATGGATACAGTCAATATCCAAATGGTGCAAAAAAACTATTGTTTACAAGTAATCATGATGAAAATAGTTGGAATGGAACTGAATACGAAAAATATGGCACCAAAACAAAAGCCTTAGCTGTATTTAGTTTTACTTGGGATGGAGTGCCTTTGATTTATAGTGGACAAGAAACTGCTAATAAAAAAAGATTGAAGTTTTTTGATAAAGATGAAATAGAATGGAAAAACGACGACTTACCTTTAGAGAAATTTTACACCACACTTTCTCACCTGCACCAATCAAAAGCTATTTGCTTGGGCGAAACATTTAATTTGCCTACACCACAAGATTATGTAATGGCTTTTTTAAGAAAATTTGAAGATGAAGTTGTGTTAGTAGTGTTAAATTTATCGAATCATGATAGAGTGCATTTAGTGGTAAAGCACAATTGGTTACATGGTACTTTCACAAATATATTTTCTGGCTTGGAGTTTGATTTTAAAGGCAGTGAAACTTTTGAGTTAATGGCAAATGATTATTTAGTTTACCATAAAAAATAATGTTAAAGGATGGCCTAACTTAAACATCTTCTTGCCAACTTGTTAAGCCTTGTTGCACAAAAGAATAATTTTGAATATTACCTCCTAGTTGTTGTAAAGCTTTTTCAACCGCTGCTTTAGTGTTGTTAGGGCAGTAAAAAAACATAAATCCACCACCGCCAGCACCACTAATTTTTCCACCAGTTGCTCCAGCTTTTAAGGCTGTTGCATAAATGTAGTTAATTGTTTCGTTGGTAATATTGCTAGCCATCTGTTGTTTATGTTTATACCCAAAATCTAAAATTTTACCAATACTGTCAATATCATCATTACAAAAAATAGACTTCATTTCGAATGCTTGTTTTTTTAGTTGATGCATAGCTTCTATACTTGAAGCTTTTTGTTGTAACACATTTTGTTGTTGTTCTTCAATAATTAATCCACTATCTCTAGTGCTTTGCGTGTAATACAATAATAGGTTGTGCTGTAGTGTTTCTAATGATTTTTCAGAAATTGTAATTTTCTCAACTATCACACTGTTATCTTCAAAAAACTGCATAAAATTTAATCCACCAAAAACAGCCGTGTATTGATCTTGTTTTCCTCCTGCAAATTTTAAATACTCTCTTTCTATTTTAAATGCATAGGCTGCTAGTTTATGTTTGTCCAATTTTAAGTTAAGCATTTCATTAAAGGCACCTAAAATTGCAACAACTAAGGTGCTCGAAGTTCCAAGTCCACTACCAATTGGTGCGTCAACATTTGTAGAAATTTCTAAGCCATTGTGTAAAAAATCATAATCTTTTTGTAAGCAATTGTATACCCCTTTAGCCAAATCTAAGCAGCCATTAATAGGTAATTCTTTAGTATTGTTGTAACAAAAAACTTGAGTAGTATGGTGTGCTTTTATCACAATTGCATCACTATTAGTTGTAGTAATAGTGCAATGTGCATATAGCGATATGGTAGCATTAATTATAGCTCCACCATACAAATTACTATAAGGGCTAACATCTGTTCCTCCACCTGCTAACCCTAGTCTTAGAGGTGCTTTTGCTTTAAATTTCATTGGCAATTTTTAAAATTGTTTGTGTAAAATTTTGCCAACTATATTTCTTTTTTTCTTCAATAATTTTTGGAACAAAAAAAGATTCACCTAACTCGTACAATTGATTAATACCATTTGCAATACTTTGTACATTAGGGTCTACCACTATTCCTGTTTTTAGGTGGGGCACCATTTGTGGTAAGCCTCCAACGTTAGTTACAAGAATTGGTTTGTTAAAATGATAAGCTAATGGTGTAACACCACTTTGAGTGGCATTTTTGTATGGTTGAATAATAAAATCTGCTGCACAAAAATAATCTTGTACTTTATGATTAGGAATAAAATCGTTATGTAAAATGATGTTTGTAGGATTGGGTAAATGTTGAATTTGGTTTAAATATTTATCTTCATTTTCGTAAAACTCACCTGCTATCAATAATTTAATTTGATAGTTTTTGGTTGTTTGTAAATAATGCATAGCATCAAGCAAAGTATCTAATCCTTTGTAGCTTCTTATAAAACCAAAAAACAAAATTATTTTATCATGTTCGTTTAGATGTAAATTGTTTCTGGCAATGGATTTGTTGATTATTTCTCCAAAATTATCATACAAGGGATGTAAAACTTCTATAGCAGGTTTTGAAGTGAATTTTTTTAAATCATCCATCACTTTCGAACTCATTGTGATGAAGCTATGTACTGGTTTAAGAAAGTATTTTGTAAAAATTTTATCTCCCATTCTTTTTTCGTGGGGAATTACATTATCAGCAATACAAACAATTTTTGTAAACTTATTCCACCTTACTATTCTTAAAATTGTTCCTAAGCAAGGCCCCATAAATGGTAGCCAAAAACGTACAAGTATAATATTGGGTTGTTGTTTTTTTAATTCCCAACCAATTTTTAACCAATTAAATGGATTTATAGAGTTTATACAAACTTTAATAGGCAAGTTTTTTGGGCTAGGTTCATTAGAATATTGAGATTTACCCGGAAATAAAAAGCTTGGATATTGAAGACTAAAAGTGTAAATGCTGGCATTATGGCCTTCATCAATTAACTGTTTACAAAGACGTTCATTAAAAGTACTCATGCCACCCCCACGTAAAGGATGAGCTGGACCAATGATTATAATTTTTTGCAAATTGTTTTGGTGCGTCATTAACAGCAAATATAAATTTTAAGCTACTACACAAGAAATTATGTAAGTAGAAAAGACATTTAAAATTTAATATTGATTAGTTCGTAACATTACCAATGTGCATGCTTCTATGGTTTCTATACCTTTTTGCTTTGCTAAATTTGCCAAAATTTGGTTTTCTGTGCCCGGGTTAAAAATTATTCTTTTTGGCTGTAAGCCTATGATGTAATTGTACAATGATTCTTGATTTTTGGGAGACAAGTATAGCGTAATTGTATGAATATCACTAAAATTTGGAGTTCCTTGTTGTACCTCTATTTCATCAATGTAGGTTGATTTTTGACCAACTGCATATACTCTATGTTCGTAATGTTTTAGCATTTTAACAGCCATATTGCTATATCGTTCTACATTATCTGAAGCACCAATAACCAAAGTTGTTTTGTTGTTAACATTAATCATGCACAAATATTTTAGTTTAAAATGGATTTAAAATTACGATTTACACAAAATTCTTTTATGGTACTACAAGCAAATTCATTTATTTGCAAGTAAACCGTTTACTTGGCATTAATTTTAAATATAGACACAGCCACAGAAATTGCATCAGTTGCAATTTGTGCACATCAAAATGTATTGGCATTTTGTACTAATAATGTGCAAAACGAACATGCAAGTTTTTTGCAACCTGCTATCGAAAAAATGTTGGTAGAGCATAATATTTCATTACATAATCTAGATGCTATAGCAGTAACAAATGGGCCAGGAAGTTATACAGGATTAAGAGTTGGTTTAGCTAGTGCAAAAGGCCTAAGCTTTGCCCTGCAAAAACCACTAATTACTGTAAATACTTTAGAGGCAATGGCTGTTGCGAGTATACATGAAAATAATGACCCCGATGTTTTACATTGCCCCATGATAGATGCAAGGCGTATGGAAGTTTATACAGCTGTTTATGATTGTAATATTGAGGCAAAAATGTTGCCTAATGCAATGATTTTGGAGAATGATAACTTTAAAAATTTATTAAAAATTAATAAAATTATTTTCAGCGGTAGCGGTGCCCTTAAAGCACAACAAGTAATACAGCATCATAATGCCATTTTCTCAAAAACGCTTTATAGTGCTATATCTTGCAATACAATTAGTCAAAAAAAATTTAGTCAAAAAAGCTTTGACAATGTTGCTTATGCAACACCAAATTATTTAAAAGAATTTTATACAACAGCAAAAATTATTAAACAAAATTAAAGTAATGGAATTATTAATTACTTTTACTCCAAACCTTATAAACGATGAACCCTAATCACCTAGTTGAATTAAAAAGCAACGATGAGCTTGCCGTTATTCACACTATAAAAACAAAAAAAGCACTCCTTAATTTAAGAGCAATTAATCACAAGCTTCGCTTGCAAATTTTGCAAATTTTAGATGAAAATAAAGGGATTACTGTTACCGATATTTTTATAAAACTAAGAATTGAACAATCTGTGGCATCGCAACATTTAGCTGCTTTAAGAAGAGCAGGTTTTGTAAAAACTATTCGAAAAGGTAAGTTTATTTACTATAGTGTAAACTATGAAAGAGTTATACTGTTTACAAAGTTGATTGAGCAAATGCAATAGAATTTTTGGAATTAAAATGAGTACACAAGACGATAAGCTAAGGATAGATAAATACCTTTGGGCTATAAGACTATTTAAAACAAGGGCACAAGCTGCCGATGCCTGTGATAAAGGAAAGGTAAAATGTAAAGGAGTTTCTTTAAAGCCAAGCAAACAAGTTCATATTGGTGATGAGTATGAAGTAAAAACCGAAGCAAAAAAATGGGTAATTCAGGTAGCAGGATTACTTCACAGCAGGGTACAATACACTGAAGCCATAAAATTTTACATTGATATTACACCGGCCGAGGATGAGACTGCTTTAACCTTTCAAGCACCATCTTTTAATACAGGAAAAAGGCAAAGTAAAATTGGCCGTCCAACAAAAAAACAACGCAGAGATTTGGATGATTTTGTTGAATAAATAACGAAAACTACAATGAAAATAACATTATTATCTTTTTTATTAATTATTGCTAATTACATATTCGGTCAGTCGATTGATGAATTTCCCAAAAACATGACTGTTATTAATAATGGTAAAGACACTCTGTTTACTTCAGTTCAAGTGGAATCATATTTTAAAGGTGGGCAAAACGCTTGGATTGATTTTTTAACAAAAAACCTAAATTCAAAATTGGGCTCAAAATATCTTAAAATCCCAAAAGGTAGTACATCAGTAAAGCAAACTGTTAAAGCAATTTTTGTAGTAAATAAAAATGGAGAATTGTTTGATATAAATATTGAAAATATAAACGAAGTTCACCCTATGCTTGCAGAGGAAGTAATAAGAGTTTTAAAACTTTCGCCAAAGTGGGAGCCAGGTTACCAAAATGGCGTAGCTGTAAAATCTAGGAAACGACAATCAATCTCTTTTGTAGTTAGTGACTAGTAATTTATTACAATTACCTTTGTGCCATGCACATAGATATTTTAACAGCAGTTCCAGCACTGCTCGAGAGCCCATTTAGTCATAGCATTTTAAAACGTGCTGCCGATAAAAATTTACTTACCATCTCAGTTCATAATATTCGAAATTGGGCAATTAATAAGCACAATCAAATTGATGATTATCAATATGGCAGTGGAGCAGGTATGGTAATTATGTGTGAACCTTTGGCCAATGCAATTGATGAGTTGCAACAACATAAAAAATTCGATGCCATAATTTATACCACTCCAGATGGAGAAACTTTTAAACAAAAAACTGCTAACAAACTGAGTATGCTTAAAAATATACTCATCATTTGTGGCCATTATAAAGGCATTGATCAACGTATTAGAGATTTGTATGTAACACACGAAATAAGTATTGGAGATTTTGTACTAAGTGGTGGCGAATTGCCAGCAGCCATAATTGTTGATGCTATTGGAAGATTAATTCCTGGTGTGCTAAATGATGAAACCTCTGCACTTACTGATTCGTTTCAAGATAATTTGCTTGCACCACCTGTATATTCTCGTCCTGCAAATTTTAGAGGGTCAGTTGTGCCAGATGTTTTATTGTCGGGCAATAGTAAATTAATTGAAGAATGGCGTTATGAGCAAGCTTTAAAAAGAACCCAAGAAAGAAGACCAGATTTGTTAAACGAAGAATAAAATAAGCACATGGAAATTTCAATAAATACACCTGCACTTTTGTTTCCTGCAATAACATTTTTAATGCTAGGATACAGCAATAGATTTTTATCGCTTGCTAATTTGATAAGAAATTTGCACGAAAGATATAATAAAGAAAAAGATAGCCGACCCATAATAATCAAGCAAATCCAAAATCTTAGAACTAGGCTAACCATGATTCGTACAATGCAAGTTTTTGGGGTGAGTAGTTTTTTGAATTGTATGATTTGTATGTATTTAATTTTTATAGGAAAACAATCTGTAGCCCATTGGTTATTTGCGGCAAGTATGTTTTTTTTAATGATAAGTATGGTGTTGAGTATTCTTGAAATTCAAATAAGTACTAAAGCCTTAGAACATGAACTTAGCGACATGGAACACGAACTTGGTGATGCAAACCTTTTTAAAGACTATATAAAATCAACTTTTGATAGAGATGATAAAGAATAAGTAATCATTGTAAATGAATTTATTACAAGTATTTTATCAAAACTGTTAACATTGAAGTAATACAACGATAACATAAGCATAACAACTGCTTAACACCTAGTTTACATAAGAATTGTTGGTTTGTAATAAATTCTTATGCATGATATTTAATAGCCCAAAACCTAAAGTTTCTGTTGTAATACCTGCCTTTAACGAAGAAAAATATATTTACAAAACACTAAGTGCTATTGTATCTCAATCTTACAAAAACTACGAAGTAATTATTGTAAATAATAATAGTACCGATGCTACAGAAAAAATAATTGACTTTTTTATAAAAACCACCCCAACTTCTGTACCCATAAATTACATGGTAGAAACAAGGCAAGGCACCAACTATGCTAGAGAAACAGGCAGAAGGACTGCAACAGGAGAAATTATTGCTTTACTAGATGCTGATTGTGTGCCAAATTTTTATTGGCTAGAAAAAGGGGTAAAACAAATGCAAAAAATTAATACAACTGCTGCAACAGGTGCATACTATTACTACGATGCTAATATTTTTCTAAGAATTTTTTCTTTGATTTCGCAATTGTTCATTTTTAAACTTGTAAATAGGCTAATTCAATGGAAAGAAAAAGGAGCCATTTTAATTGGTGGAAACGCCTTTATGAGCAGTTATTTACTTCATCAAATAGGAGGGTTTAACACCAACCTAACTTTTTATGGCGATGATATAGATATTGCTATAAAGCTCAGTAAATATGGATTTGTAAATTATGCATCATCCCTTACAATTAATACATCTTCACGAAGGTATAAAGCACTTGGTTTTTGGAATGTTAACAAAAAATATCAAAAAATATTTAAAGATTTAATCAAAGGCAAAATACTTGCTCCTTCACAAACTTTAGAAATAATTCATCCAAGGTAAACTGTATCCTTTAAAATTGAAATACATATAACAATGCAAAAACGTTTAGTTGATGTTGTTGTAATTAGTGACGTGCATTTAGGAACTTATGGCTGTAATGCCAAAGAGTTGCTGCAATACTTGCAATCTATAAATCCAAAACACTTAATCTTAAATGGAGATTTTATTGATGGTTGGCAGTTTTCAAAAAGATATTTTCCAACTACACACTTGCTGATTTTAAAAGAAATTTTAAAGCTTATGGCTTTTGGATGTAAAGTAGATTACATAACAGGAAATCATGATGAATTTTTAAGAAGTTTTACTGATTTTGATTTAAGTAATTTTTCAATTGTAAATAATTTAGTGTTAGAAATTGATAACAAGAAGTATTGGTTTTTTCATGGTGATATTTTTGACAACACCACAAAAGGCAGCATGAAGCTTATTGCAAAGCTTGGTGGATATGGTTATGATATATTAATTGTATTTAACAGATTGGTAAACAGTTGGCTAGAGCTTTTTGGAAGAGAAAAAATGAGTCTTTCAAAAAAAGTGAAAAATGGAATTAAAAAGGCAGTAAGTTATATTAACAATTTTGAGCAAACTGCAGCCACACTTGCTATTGAACAACATTACGATTATGTAGTTTGTGGTCATATACATCAGCCCCAAATCAAAGAAATAAAAACAGATAAGGGAAAAACCACTTATTTAAACAGTGGCGATTGGATAGAAAATTTAACTGCATTAGAGTATAATAACAAGGAATGGAGAATTTTTAGTTACAATACTAATAAAAATGCCAAGCCGTTACTCCCTCATCCTTATTTAGAATTTTCAATTTAGAAAGTTGATAATACTAGGAGTGTTTAATTTCTGAAAATCCTGTGGAGAACCCATTTAAAAAAGAGTAGTAATTAAATTTACTACTCTTTTTGGGCATGGTTAAATACTAAAAGTAAAATCAGATTAAATAAAAAATAATCAATAGTGTAAATAAAGTAATATTTTTTCTAAATACTATATTTGTAAAGTTCAACCATTAGAATTTACAAATTGCTGAAGAAATGTATACCAATAAAACAGTTTTAATTACTATTTTTTCCATAGGATTTTCATTTAGTTTATTAGCACAAGATTTTACAAAAGCTGCAGCTGATGCCTTTATTGTAACTCGAATGGCAAATAAATTTCACTTGCAGCCCAAAGAGATTAACCAAGATTTTTCGCTTAGTGTTTTTAATTTATTGCTCGATAAATTAGATAAAGAAAAGTTTGTATTTACACAACAAGAAATGCAGTTGTTAGAGCAATATAAATTGAACTTGCACCAAGAAATTAATGGTCAAAAAACTAATTTCTTAAAATTATTGTACCAACAGTTGAATAAAAAACTAAATCATTTAGATAGTTTGGTTAGCATCATTGAAAGTTCGAAAATTAATATAACTACAGTTGAAAAGATTTTTGTAAAAGATGATACTACTTATCCTAAAGATGTAATGGCACAAAAAAATTTGATGTACAAAAATATAAAAGAAGATATTGTTGATGCCGTTGCAGCCATTGTAGTTGAAAGAAACTTTACAAAAATTCCGCAACAGTTTATTGATAGTATAGAGCCAATTTTTAGAAAAAAAATTTGTGCTTCTTATAAAAGAAGCATTCAAATTTCAAAGCTGATGAAAGGTGGTTTACAAAGCTATTTAAGTGCAGCATATTGTGATGCTATTGCAAATACTTACGACCCGCACACCACTTTTTTTAGTGAAGATGAAAAAGAAAATTTTGAGTCATCGCTTGGCAAAAAAAATTATGTATTTGGCTTTTCTATTGATGATACAAACGACGAAGGTGTAACTATTAAAAATATTCAACCTGGTAGTGCAGCTTATAAAACTGGTCAAATTAATAAAGATGATAAATTTTTATCTATTCAATGGGAGGGGCAGCCAGCAATAGACGTTAGCAAAGCAACTGCTGAAGAAATAAGTACTATTCTACAAAATAGCAATCATGCAAAAGCAACCATGGTTTTTCAAAAATCCGATGGTACAAAGGTAGAGGTTGTTTTGGCTAAAGCACTTTCAACCAATGATGAAGATGAAGAAAAAGTAACAAGCTATGTTTTAAATGGAAGCAAAAAGATGGGCTATATTTCATTGCCAGCTTTTTATGACGATTGGGAAAATGCAGCCAATGTAAATGGTTGTAGCAACGATGTTGCTAAAGAAATTTTGAAATTAAAAAAAGAAAACATTGAGGGATTAATTTTAGACCTTAGATATAATGGCGGAGGTTCGTTGTATGAAGCAGTTGACTTAGCTGGTTTGTTTATTGATGCTGGCCCTATAGTTCAAGTTAAAGGAAAAGATCCAAAAGTTTCATCAATAAAAGATATAAGTAGGGGGACCATGTACGATGGACCATTGATTGTGTTAATTAATGGATTTAGTGCAAGTGCTAGTGAGTTGGTTGCAGGTGCTTTACAAGATTACAATAGAGCATTAATTGTTGGTAGTACAAGTTATGGAAAAGCCACAGGGCAATTAGTTTTTCCTATGGATACTACCGTAGAGATGGAGAATTTACACATGAGTAAAAGATCTGGAGCTGCTATAAAAATCACAGAACTTCAAATTTTTCAAGTTAGTGGAAAAACTGCACAGTTTTCAGGTGTTGTTCCTGATGTAATTTTGCCAAGCACAACCGAAATTTATAACAAACGCGAGGCTTTTGAACCTTTTGCAATTCCATCAACCAATATAGCTGCAAATAAATTTTATTCAAAACTCAATGCATTAAATATTGAAGAACTTAAGCAAAAAGGAAAACTTTTTGAATCACAAGATAAGTATTTCGAGTTGCTATCAACTTTAATACAATCAGCCAAAGAAAAACTAGAAAAAAAAGATAGAGAAATAAATTTTGATAAGTTGGTGCAACAACTGAAAAACGATAATGCTAATTCAAAACTCATAAAAGAGAATACCAAAAATACACCCCCTTTTACAGTTAATGCCAATGCTCAAAGTATTGAAAGAGAAAAAACAAATATGGAATTAAAACAATTAAACGACTTTAATATAAAACGATTACTTAGTGATGCTTATGTTCAAGTTGCTTTTAAATTGTTGTTACAAATGAAATAATTTAAAACTCAAAATATGCAAAAATTAATCATTACAACACTATGTACTTTATTATTAAGCTTTGGAAAAGTACAGTCGCAACAACCCGATGAAAGCCCTGTTGCTTATATGAATGCTATGAGTAAAGCTCATACAGAAATGGATAAAAAATATATGCAGTATACAAGTGCTGTTGCTCATGGAAAAAGAGCTAGAAAAGTTGAAAAGTTAAGGCAACAAGTTATTGAAAGTATTCAAGAAGCTAAATATAAAATTTTGGATTTGCCATTTTATAAAGGCGATAAATCTTATCGTCAAACCCATATTAATTATGTAGATTTAATTTATAAAATTTACAATGAGGATTATGCTAAAGTGGTAAATATGGAAGAAATAGCAGAGCAATCTATTGATGATATGGAAGCCTATATTTTGCTAAACGAAAAAATTGAGGAAAAGCTAAAAGTAGCTAACGATAGTGTTAGCAATGCTTTTAAAGCTTTTGCAGCCAAATACAATGTTAAAATAGTTGAAGGTCAGCAAAGTGAACTAGGTCAAAAAATGGAACAGGCTAGTAAAGTAAATAAATATTACCGACCAATAGATTTAATATTTTTTAAGTGTAATTGGCAAATGAACAAGCTCACTGTTGCTTTAAATGAAGGCAAAGTTTCTGATGCCGAGCAAGCTAGGGCGAGTGTGATAAAATTTGCTAATGAAGGTTTAGAAGCCTTAGAAAAAATTGGTGTTTTT
The DNA here is from genome assembly GCA_049242865.1 of Chitinophagaceae bacterium. GTDB lineage: Bacteria > Bacteroidota > Bacteroidia > Chitinophagales > Chitinophagaceae > CAIVPM01. The sequence continues at coordinate 12,077 of JBMLOR010000147.1, forward strand.
GATGGCGATCCATCATTAAAAACTACCTGTAAATTTAGCCTTATGGCTTACAAAAAAGTGTGTGAAAAAGAAGCATTAATACAAATTGATTTTATTTTAAAGAAAGAAAATTTTGAGAAAATAAAAAAAATAATAGAATCTAAATCTGATAGAACAAAAGAAGATATTGATGCTTATAATAAAGCAGTGAAAGAATTTAATGATGGAGTAAACAAAGCAAATCAGGCAAATTCAAATGCTAATGCACAAAAAAGCCAGGCTTTAGAAAATTGGAACAACGCTGTAAATGCTTTTTTTGATACTCATGTTCCAAAGTATTAGAAGTTTGGTGTAAAATTTATATTGTAGCAAGTACATCAATTACAAAAATAGCCTATAACAATCTAAACATATTAAGGTTGTTATAGGCTATTTTAATTTAAAAAAGGCTTAGCACCAAAGCACTAAGCCTACCCCTATAAATCAAAAACAATTTATATATAATTATTAAATTACAATTACACTATTAGTGCTACCATAAATATTGGTAGTTTGTTCGTCAGCTTCAGGCTCAGTAATCCAATCTGTAGCGTTTGCTTTGTATTTAAACTCGTGTTTAGATTCTTTTGGCAAATTAACTTCAGCAGAAAAGCTACCATCTTTTTTCTTACTCATGATGATAGAATTTTCCCAATCGCTATTTAATCCTAAAATTTCTAAGGTTTCAACATTTTCAGGTTGTAATGTAAATTTAACTTTACAGTAGTCTTTAGTTTTGTAGTATGTTTTTTGAATCATCTTGCAGTTTTTAATTTTATTTTAATACCCAAACTGCAAAAAGGTAACCCAAATATTTAAGAACAAACAAATTAAAATAAAATATATCTATAAAAAATTATAAATCATCTTCGTCATCCAAGCTTTCGTTGGTATTAAAATTCATCATACTGCCCATTAAGTCTTTAAAAACAACTACATCGTCGATAGTTTGCTTGCTTATTAAACTGTGAGCCGATAAGCCGTGTAGTACAAATTCCATGAGTAAAGCATTTTCAGTATCGTTGGCAGCGTGGTAAAATTGTTTTACAAGGGCGTATAAACCATCTACTTTATACAACTCTTGAACTTTTTTAGTATCGGGTAGGTTGGCTAATAAATTAATTTCATTGCCTTTATCGAACCAGTTAATTATTTGTTTATAAGGATTTTCAACAGGCTTTTCATCAGCTGATTTTTTGCCAGTATATTTTTTCTTTTTAATTGTTTCTGGGTTTGGAAAATATTGAACAAACTGAGTTCTTATGGCTTTGTCTATTAAATGAATGGCAACCTGATATGGCCCTTCTTGCTCGCCTTCATATAATAATTCTACCTTGCCAGTAATTGCTGGAATAGTTGCTAAAACATCACTAATCCATACAATAGTTTTTTGTTGATGATGAATTAAAGCTCTTCTTTCGGCACTGCTAATAGCATTTTCAAAAGCAGCAATGGTAAGCCTTGCACTTACACCACTTTTTTTATCAACTAGTTCGTTGGCTCTAGCTTCAAAAGCAATTTGCTCAATAATACGTTTTACCAAATCGCTTGCTGTAACAGTTTCTTTTTGTGTAGGCAATAAGTTGGCCTCTTGTTCAGTAATTTGTAAGGCAATATCAAGTTCTTTGGGATAGTGTGTAAGAATTTGACTTTCAATTCTGTCTTTTAATGGGGTAACAATGCTACCTCTATTGGTATAATCTTCTGGATTGGCTGTAAAAACAAACAAAATATCAAGTGGCATTCTAAGTTTAAAACCACGTATTTGTATATCACCTTCTTGCAAAATATTAAACAAAGCAACTTGTATACGAGGTTGTAAATCGGGTAATTCGTTTATTACAAAAATGCATCTATTACTTCGTGGAATAATACCATAATGCAATACTCCTTCGTCGGAAAAATTTAGTTTTAAGTTGGCTGCTTTTATAGGATCAATATCTCCAATTAAATCTGCAACAGAAACATCGGGCGTTGCTAGTTTTTCGCCATATCTATCTGATTTATGTAGCCAAGTTATAGGGGTTTCGTCGCCTAGTTTTTGCACCAAATCTTTGGCATATTTGCTAATAGGTTGTAGTGGGTTGTCGTTTATCTCACTTCCTTCAATTACTGGAATATAATCATCTAATAAGTCAGTCATTTGCCTTGCAATTCTTGTTTTGGCTTGTCCTCTTAAACCCAAGAAAAGCATGTTGTGCCTACTTAATATTGCCCTTTCAGTATCAGGTATTACTGTATTTTCATAACCTAAAATTCCGGTAAAGCTAGGTTCGCCGGTTTGTAGCTTTTTTATTAAGTTATTTCTAACTTCTTCTTTAATTGACTTTAATTGATATCCTGCTTTTTTAAGTTGCCCTAAGTTTTTGATTGATTCAATTTCCATGCTGTAAATAAAGGTAGAAAAAGCATTTGCTGTATATTTTATTTAACCAATGATTGCATTTTGCTAGCAAAAGCTTTAATTATTTCTATTGTAGAAAAATCCTTGTCGTAAACACTGTACCAACCCTGCTCTTCGTGTGGAGGATCTCCAATAAAATCATCGCCAAGTTTCCACATTTTTCCAATATGCTTTGGCCTGCCTTTTCCTGCAAAAGCCCAAAAATTTACACCACTAGCATTACCATTATAACAGTGGTCGTATATTTCTTGAAAAACAAAAGCATAAAAATCATCTCTATTTTTTGTAGAACTTGTAGGATTAAAGTTGCCACTATCTCTAGCTATTCCAAATTCTTCTAACACAAAAGGTTTATTTAATTTCTTGGCAATTTCCATGTGGTTATAAATATAATCTTTTGCTTCTTGTTTTGCTTTTGCAATTGTGCTATCGTGTAGTTTAGGATTGTACCATTCCCAATTTTGCACCCACACATGAGCAACGGCATAATCAACACTTTTGTAGGTATGAATTTCTTCAAAGGCATTGTTGTTTGTACTATTTGCAGGTGTATATCCTTCGGTGCCTATTGATACTAAGTGATTACTATCTATGCTTTTAATATAATCACTAGTGTTTTTAATCCAACGTAAATAATCTTTCTGGTTGTTCATGGCTCTTGGCTCGTTGCACAATTGCCAAGCCATAATAGTTTCATCGTTTTTGTATAGTTTTTTATTGAAAACATTTTGCCTCAAAATTAATTTTGTGATGGCCGTTGTGTATAAATTTTTGGCTTTATTGTTACTGTAAAATTGTGCAGCCTGATTCATATAAATTCCCCAACTATTTGCTTTTTCACTAGGATATAAAATGCTATCTATTCCACCACTCCACTTTAAATATTGAGCCATTCCACCACTCCATGGCCAAAAATTAGTAAGGCAAACAACAGCATACATGTTTCTTTTTTGCATGGCATTTAAGGTAAAATCTAATGCCTGCATACTAGCTTCGTTTAAATTGGCCCTGTCATTATTGGTAGGTGTAATTCTGTATTTTGAATTGTTAGGAGCTTCGGCAAAAGCCATTAATCTAATATTTGTTACACCCATTTTCTTTAGGCTATCTAAATCATCTTCAACACGTTTTTTGCCTTTGGCATTTGTTGCAACAAAAGGAGCAAGCCAATAATTAGTGCCTACAAAAAAATATGGTTTATTATTTATGGTAAATTGCCTGCCATTTACCTTTACAAAATTATTGTTTGTTTTGCTTGTGGTTTGTGCATTTGTACTATTAATGATAACAAATAATGAAGCCACAAAAATTTTAATATAGGTTGATGACATGGTAATTAGTTTTTTATACAATGATTTGTTATTAAAACGAATTTTATAAGATATTATTTAATAACATGATTAAAAAAGGTTTAAAACTGTGATAAGGATTTAAGTGTCGAAAATTATAGCCTTTGTAGCATTAATAATTCTCCAACAACCTTCAATGCATTCTTGTTCAAGCTCTTTGGCATCCCAACCACAATATCCTTGAAAAATTTTAATCGTATTTGTTGGTGGTTTTAAAGAACTTAAAAAGTTAGTATCAATATTATTGTTCCAATAAATGCCTTGATAAATATGAATTCCTCCTGCGATATGTAAGGGCATGTTATGCAGTAAATTAAAAGTATTTTCAACTATTGGACCACCATTAAAAACATTAAATTGCTTTTTGTTTACATCAACTTTTTTTCTCGTTTTTTTATTAAGTACAAATCCAACAGTTCCTTTATGGTGATGTTGAATTATAAATATCAGAGTTTTGGCAAAATAATCACTGCTTAGTACATCAGTACTTTGTAAAATACATCCTTCATGTATATTCATACAATAAAAATACAGTATAAGCAATGGTAAAATATTTTTTTTAAATTATTTTAGAAAAAGGTGTAACATTTTTTGTGATACAACGATTAGTAAATTAGTAACGAGAAAATAACATTGGAGCAAGTAAACGATATACAAGAATATATTTTAATAGATGCATGTAAAAAAGGTAATTCCCTAGCGTTTACGCAGTTGTATAATTTATATAGTAAAGAGGTTTTTAATAGTATATTAAGATTGCTTAACAATGTTACTGAGGCAGAAGATTTGTTGCAAGAAAGTTTTTTAGCAGCTTATCAAAACCTATCACAATTTGAAGCACATTCAAATTTTAGAGCTTGGCTAAAACGTATTGCGATTAATAAAACAATTAGTTTTTTAAGAAAAAAGAAGATAGTATTTAACGAATGGAACGATAATATAGAATCAACAGATGAAACCTTTGATGAAAGTAAATTTTCATTTCAAGTTCAATCTATTCAGCAAGCAATAGAACAATTGCCATATAGTTATAAAGCCATTGTACAACTTTATGTTTTAGATGATATACCACAGGAAGAAATAGGACAAATGTTAGGATTGAGTCACAATACTGTAAGAACACAATACCATAGGGCTAAGCAAAAAATATTACAAATACTTCAAAAACAAAGCAATGTATGAGTAACGAATTTGAAAAATTTATTCAACAACATCAGCAAGCATTCAACACTGCTTCACCTTCTAACAAAGTGTTGGAGATGCTGCAACAAAATATGGTAGCTGTTGATAAAAAGAAACAAAGAAAACTTGCTGTAGTTCGATTTATAAAATTTGCTTCAGTAGCATGCATAATAACAGTTGCTTGTTTTTCAGTATTTATACTAGATAAAAATTCTGAACCATCAATTGCAAATAGTGCAACAAACGTTAATCAATTGCCTAAACGTGAAGTTGAGGAAAATGTTATTAAAAAATCGCTAACTAAGGTTGATACTGTAGAAAAAACACCACAAGAAAAAACTAGCAATCATGGTTCAATTATTGTTAATAAATACATAGCACAACTGCAAAATATGGATGCCCCTAGTAAACGCTACAATGCAGCCATAGAAATTGTACAAGCTAAAGAAATAGATAAAGAAGTTATCAATGCTCTTACAAATTGTTTAAATAACGACCCCAATACCAATGTTCGATTGGCAGCTTTAGAATCTTTAAGTACCTTTTACAAAGAACCTTTGGTGAAAAAAAAATTGTTAGAAAGTTTAGGCAAACAGAAAGACCCAATTGTTAAAATGAGTTTAATTGATGTGCTCACTAAACTTAGAGTATCTAACTTGAGATATGAGTTAGAAAGAATTATAAACGATGTGCATGCACCAAAACCTGTAAAAGATCAGGCAAATCAAAGTATTCATACATTGTCACTATAACAAACAAATAACATAAAAATCAAAAAATAATGAAAAAAATAAGTCTATTTTTAATTGCAATGCTAACAACGTTTTGCAACTTTTCACAAACCTATAAACTAAGTAAATCAACAGGTAAATTGGTAGTTTTATTGGGTAAAGTGAATATAGAAGGCTACTCAGGTAAAGAAATAATTTTCACCACTAATAATTCTCATTACGAAGAAGATGAAAGAGCTAAAGGTTTGAGGGCTATTGATGCTAGTGGATTAGATGATAATAGTGGTATAGGATTAAATATTTTGGAAAAACAAAATAGTATTGAAGTAAGAGCCATAGGAAAAAAATCTGAAAAATACTTTACAATAAAAGTACCCAATACAATGGCGGTGAAATGTGAGTTTGATAAAGCAATTGGTAGTGGAACTATAAAGCTTAAAAACTTAAATGGTGAAGTAGAAATTGCTGTGGTTTACAACAATGTTGTGATTGAAAATGTAAGTGGCCCATTAACTATTAGCACTACTTATGGCAAGCTAGATTGTAGTTTAAATTCAAACCCAAAAGGCCCTATATCATTAATTGCTCCTTATGGCCATGTTGATTTATCGGTTGATCCAAATATAAAAGCCAACGTAAATCTTTATGCACCTTATGGCGATATATATGCTTCTAGCGATATAAAAATAGATATCGAAAAAAAGGAAGGTGATATGGTTAGTTATAGTTCAAATAGCGTAAAAGGTAAGATTAATGGTGGTGGTTTATTGCTATCAATAAAAAGCAATTGGGGTAAAATTTATTTACGAAAATTAGGCGATTTAAAAAAAATACAACATGCAGGAAATGACAAAAACGATATAAATGAAAACAACGAAGAAAATGAATAATATCAGGTGACAAGTAAAAAAACAAAATCAAAAAATCATGAAAAAACTAATAGCCCTAATACTTATTTGTGGTCTTTACAATGCTGCAATTTCACAAACAAAGCTTCACAATCAATTCAGTGTAGCAAATATCAACAAGGTAAAATTTGTATTTGACTATCCACAACTAATAAAAATAAAAACATGGGCAAAAAATGAAGTTGCAGTAAGTGCATTAGTAAACATTAATAATGGTAAATTCAACGATTCTTTTAGAATTTCACAAACCCAAAAAGATGATGTGTTAGTTATAGAAGGTAAAATAAAAAACTTGGTCGATTTATGGGGTAACGTAACTATTAATTCAAAAAATAGTAACGGAAACCAATCAAACAAAAATCAATATAAAAAGTATTTTAATAATGGAAACTTACATAATGGTGAGCCATGCAATACAGATGTAAATATAGACATTGAAGTTACAGTTTTTGTACCCGAAAAAATGAGTACTGATATTACTAGCACTTATGGATTAATAGAAGTACAACATTTTGCTGCACCTTTAAAAGCAACTTCTCCATACAAGGGTATTGATATAATAATTGATAGCGAAAATATTGGCAAGCTAAGTGCAACTACGAGTTATGGCGAAATTTTAACTGATGTAAAGTTTGATATTGAAGAAAAAGTAAACAGAGATTTTTACACTTATTTTAAAGCAAATGTTGGAACTGGCTTTGATTATAGTTTAGCTAGCACATACGGCAAATTGTATTTAAGAAAAAAATCATAGGTCAAAGTTTGTTTAAATCATCTTTTGTAATGTAAAATTTCCCTTTTCTCACAATTTTTATCATAGGTTATAGGATATTCTTTTGTAAGCCAAAACCTTTTGTACCATATTCCCAAAAAACATAAAGTTAATTAATCTAAATCCACACATCCTACAAATTTTCCACAAAAAAAAATATTCATACTTAAAGCCAATTTAAACCAATTATTTACTCCACTTTTGCAGCTTACAAATTTCACTTTAAAGAATATGGGAATGTTTAGCTTTTTTACCCAAGAAATTGCGATGGACTTGGGTACAGCCAATACGCTGATAATTCATGGCGAAGAAATTGTTGTTAACGAACCAAGTATAGTTGCATTAAATAGAAATAATCCAAAAGAGGTTTTGGCAGTGGGCAAAAAAGCATTGCTAATGCACGAAAAAACCCACGAAAGTATTCGTACAGTTCGCCCCTTAAAAGACGGTGTAATTGCCGATTTTAATGCTGCCGAATTGATGATTAGGGAAATGATAAAAATGATTTATCCCAAAAAACCACTTATTCCACCAAGTTGGAGAATGGTTATTTGTATTCCTTCATCAATAACAGAAGTAGAAAAACGTGCAGTAAGAGACAGTGCTGAGCAAGCTGGTGCAAAAGAAGTGTATATGATTCACGAACCAATGGCTGCTGCTTTAGGAATTGGAATTGATGTAGAAGAGCCAGTTGGTAATATGATTATTGATATTGGTGGTGGTACAACAGGTATTACAGTTATTGCTTTGGCTGGTATTGTTTGCGACCAAAGTATAAGAATTGCTGGTGATGAGTTTACAGCAGATATTATGGAAGCCTTACGTAGATACCATAGTTTACTAATTGGTGAACGTACAGCTGAACAAATTAAAATTCACGTTGGTGCTGCCATGAAAGATTTGGATAATCCGCCAGATGATATACCAGTAAATGGCAGAGATTTAGTTACAGGCATCCCTAAACAAATCATGGTAAGCTACCAAGAAATTGCAGAAGCTTTAGATAAAAGCATTTTTAAAATTGAAGAGGCCATTTTAAAGGCTTTAGAAACAACACCTCCAGAATTAGCTGGTGATATTTATCGTAGAGGTTTGTATTTAACAGGTGGTGGAGCTTTGTTGCGTGGCCTTGATAAACGCTTAAGTGCAAAAATTAAATTACCTGTACATGTAGCAGAAGATCCATTGAAAAGTGTTGTACGTGGTACAGGATTGGCTCTTAAAAATTATCAGCACTATCCTTTTATTATGAAGTAAAATTTAGTACTAAGTATTGAGTATTAAGTAGTTAGTGAAAACGCTCAACAAAAGCTACAAAATACACCTACTAACTAATAACTTCTAATTACTATCTACAAATTACTTGTACATTGCGTAACATTATTTTATTTATACGTCAGTATTTTAATTTGCTCACTTTTTTGGTGTTGCAAATCATTTGTATGATTTTATTGAGCAGAAATAGTAAAACACACGAAGCTTTTTTTGCTTCACAACTAAATGAAGCTACCGGAAAAATTAATAGCCAATTGAATAATTTTAGTGGATATTTTAATCTAAGAGAAGCCAATAGGCAGCTAGCTTTAGAAAATGCAGCTCTAAAAAATCAGCTAAATCAAAATTTTAATTTGCCTAATAATGCTGTTTTATTTGCTGCTGATAGTACTATAAAAGATACCAATAACTTAGTTCGAAAATATAAATATTTACCTGCTTTGGTAGTGAAAAATAGTTTTACAGCACAAGAAAATTATATTACTATTGAGCGAGGTAGTAATGCAGGTGTCACCAAAAATATGAGTGTTGTAAGCTCTTTAGGTGTTGTAGGAAAAATTGTTGCCGTGAGTGAAAACTACAGTGTAGCAATGAGTTTGCTAAATAGAAAAAGTATAGTAACAGCAAGATTGAAAAACAAAGAATATGCTGGCACGGTAGAGTGGGACGGTAAAAGCCCTGAATTTTTGATTATGAAAAATGTGTCAAAATCAGCACAAGTAAAGTTAGGTGATAGTGTACTTACCGGAAATTACAGTGCCAACTATCCTTCACAGCTATTAATAGGAACAATTGGTCATATTAAAAATGACGATGCTTCCAATACTTATATTCTAAAGTTAAAAACTGCCACTAATTTTTATACACTACAGCATGTAAATATTATTGCAAATGCATTTTTTATGCAGCAAGATACATTAGAAAAAAGTAGAACAATTGTAAATATGGGTAATGAGTAACTTGCTAAAAAATATTATACGATTTGTTTTGTTTGCATTTGTGCAAATTTTCATCTTAGATCAGGTGCCACTATTGCACCAATTCATAAAGCCATACATTTACTTTTTATTTATACTGTGGTTGCCTTTTTCGTTGAGTAGATTTTGGCAAATGGTAATTGCCTTTTTCTTTGGATTAACCATGGATTATTTTACTCAAAATTTTGGTTTGCATGCAGCACCCTGTGTTTTAATTGCCTTTTTAAGGCCAACCATTTTAAATGTTTTAATCGCTAAAGAAACTACAGAGCAAAACTATGTTGAACCTAGTATAAAAAGTATGGGTTTTGGTCCGTATAGTATTTATATTACCATTTTAGTTTTAGTACATCATATATATTTAGTTTTAATTGAATGGCTACAGTTTGGTAACTTTTTTTACTTTGTAGGTAAAGTTTTAGCTAGTTCAGCCATTAGCTTGCTGCTTATTTTAATTACAGAAATGTTGTTTTATCGAAATTCCAAATTACGTGCCGTATAAATTATATGTATAAGTATGCAGCTTCATATCTTCAAAATGCCAAGCAAATAATTGAAGCGTATGCACCCAACATTCCTTTTGCAGCATTTTTAAAACAATATTTTGCTGCAAATAAAAAATTTGGTAGTAAAGACCGAAAAGCTATTACCCAAGCATGTTATGCATTTTTTAGGATAGGAAATTCAGAACAAAGTATTGATGTTGAAACCAAAATTTTAATTGGTTTATTTTTAACCGATAAAAATCTTGTAAACTGGCAACATGTTTTACCTAATAATTGGATAAATGGCTTAAACTGGCATATAAATGAAAAGATTGATTTTTTACAAAAACAAAATATCCTAAGTAGCAGCTTTTCTCCTTTTTCGTGGAAAAATGAAGTAACCGCTTCAATTAACTTCAATAATTTTAGTGGCTCACATTTGCAACAACCCAATAGTTTTATACGAATTAGAAATGGTTTTGAGCATAAAATTTTGTCAAAAATTAATGCCTTGCCCATTAATGTTCAAGTGATAGACAAAACATTGGCTTTTCAAGAAAATTTTGATGTACATAGCTTTGCAATTTTAAATAAAGAAGTAGTGGTGCAAGATTATAGTTCTCAGCAAATAGCTACTTTATTGCAACTTATTCCTTCCACAAATCATAGAAAAAAAGTGTGGGATTGCTGTGCTGCAAGTGGCGGAAAATCTATTTTAGCAGTAGATGTACTCGGAAAAATTGATTTGTATGTAAGCGACTTAAGAGAAAGTATTTTGCATAATCTAAAAAAAAGATTGGCAGTTGCCCAAATATCAATTCAAAACTGTGAAGTGAAAGATTTAAGCAAACCTCATCGAAGTGGTACTGTGTTTGATGTAATAATTGCTGATGTGCCTTGTACAGGAAGTGGAACTTGGGGCAGAACACCAGAAAACTTAGTTTATTTTAAACAAGATGAAATAATTAATTTTCAGCAGCTACAACAAAAAATAATTAGCAATACAATACCTTCTTTAAAACCCAATGGATATTACTTATTCATTACTTGTTCGGTTTTTGTTAAAGAAAACGAAGAAAATGTACAATTTATCCAACAAAAATTTGGCTTACAGTTAATTCATCAACAATATTTTGTTGGTTTTGAAAAAAAGGCAGATACTTTGTTTGGAGCTTTGTTTATTAAAAGTTAATCTTTAAGCAAATTAAATCTGTAGCTTAGATTAAATTATGGATGAAATCATATTTATTTAGTCTACATTATATTCGTGCTTTAAAATATTTTTAAATTTTGAGTAATATAAAAAAACTAGCTGGTGCAACCATGTGGTATGGTGTAAGTTCTATTTTGGCTAGGTTAATAAATTATTTACTTACTCCTTATTTAACCAATGCTAGTCATATTTCGGTAAGTGATTATGGTAAAATGAGTTTGGTTTATGCTGCTATTCCTATGCTCAATATTTTATTTACCTATGGCATGGAAACTACCTATTTTAGATTTAGCAAACCTGGCGAACAAGGCAAAAAAGTATATAGCACTATTGGTATTTCAATTCTAATAACTACCATTTTATTTAGTTATTTATTGCTAAATAATGTACATGGTTTAGCACAAATTGCAGGTGTGGGCGACTTGCCAATTCTCATTAATATCTCTATTTTTATAATTGCTTTTGATACTTTAAGTATGTTGCCTTTTTCAAAACTAAGGCAAGAAGGCAGGCCCATAAAGTTTGCATTAGCAAAGGTTTTTGGTATTTTAATCAACATTGTTTTTACTGTATTTTTTATAAGTTATTGTCCGTACGCTTTAAAGCAAAATCCAAACAGTTGGGTAGGCTTTGTTTTTAATCCAACATCAAACCCAATTGAGTATGTTTTGTGGGCCAATCTTATACAAGCTGTATTTACTTTTTTAGTGTTATCTAAAGAATTCTTTAGCATAAAACTGCAATTCGATTTTAGTTTATGGAAGCAAATGATGCAATACAGTTGGCCATTAATTATTGTTGGTATTGGAGCTATGATTAACGAAACTTTTAGTAGGCAAATGCTCAATTGGTGGCTCAATGGCACTAAAGAATTTAAGGAGGAGCAAGTTGGCATTTTTAATGCATGTTATAAATTATCAATTTTAATTACCCTTTTTATACAAGCATTTAAAATGGGTGCCGAGCCTTTCTTTTTTAAACAAGCCGAATCTGGTAATCCACAAAAAACATACGCTAGAGTAATGAAATTTTTTGTGATTGTAATTACAACTATGTTTTTAGTAGTGGCTTTGTTTTTGCCCATTTGGAAACATTTTATTGGTCCAAAGTATTGGAGTGGTTTAAGTATTGTACCCATACTTCTTTTGGCTAATATGTTTTTGGGTGTTTATTACAATTTAAGTATTTGGTTTAAACTGGGCAACAAAACAACTGCAGGGTTAGCAATAACATTAGTTGGCTCGGCTATTACACTGCTCATAAATTACACATTTATACCAAAGTATGGTTTTGTAGCTTGTGCTTGGGCAACTTTTTTTTGCTATGGTAGTATGATGGTGTTAAGTTATTTATGGGGTCAAAAAGTATATCCTGTTCCCTACAAATGGAAAAAATTGGTTGCTTATTTTGTAATAGTTGTGCTATTGTTTTTTGTTCAAAAATTACTCCTTTTGTTGTGGGATAATGTTGTATTTAGTTTGGCAATTGGGGCTTTGTTACTATTGCTTTACTTGAAATTTTTATTGCTTGTAGAAAAGAATGAATTTAAAAAACTGCCTTTTGTAGGAAAATATATAAAATAACAAAGGTGAGATTGGTAAATGACATTTTTATAGCAGTATCTTGCCTACAATTGTTCTTGTATGTAGCAAGTTATATCGCATTGGTTTAATATTTTTAGCAACTTGTTCAATTAATAGTATTGATTTATACTTACTTGTTTTGAGAAAATATTCCTACGCAAGTTTTCAAGCATTTTTATTCCTCAAATTTTTAAAAAATATAAGCTCAATACCTATATTTATCCCAAATTAAACGATTGACAAGCTGCTTTTTGAGTTTTTTGTTTTAAAAATTTACAATAAACTAATACAATAATTTGTACGTAAACTCAAGTTACAGCTACACTAAGTTGAAAATATTATGAGCAATAAAGTTTTAAAAATTCATCCCCTCGATAACGTGTTAGTTGCTTTAACTGATTTGTTTGCAGGTGACGAAATATATTTTGAGCATAATACTTATCAATTGCAAGAATCTATCCCTTCAAAGCACAAGTTTTTTATAAAAAATATGCAACATGGGGATGAAGTTAAAATGTATGGTGTAACTGTTGGTAAAATTTGTGTGGATGAAGTATTGCAAGGACAAAAAATGAGTGTTGAAAATACAAAACATGCCGCTGAACCCTATGCTCTTCGTGCTACAAATTATCAGTGGCAACCTCCTGATATTTCAAAGTTTATTCATAAAACTTTTGATGGATATCATAGACAAGATGGTTCTGTGGGCACAGCAAATTATTGGCTTTTTTTGCCAACCGTTTTTTGCGAAAACAGAAATTTAGACGTAATTAAAGAAGCTTTGCACCACAACTTAGGTTATACTGTTAGCGATAAATACAAAAGTTTTACCAACGCTTTGGTAAATGCTTACGAAAAAGGAGAGGATATAGAATCTTTGAAAATTTCTTTAAGTACTAACAGCCCAAAACAAAGGTTATTTAAAAATATTGATGGCATAAAATTTTTAAATCACAATGGTGGATGTGGTGGTACAAGACAAGATGCTGAACTATTAAGTAAATTATTAGCGGCTTATGCCGATCATCCAAATGTTGCAGGTGTTACAGTTTTAAGTTTGGGTTGCCAACATTTACAAGTTGCAAATTTTATAGATGATGTAAAAAAACGAAATCCATCTTTCAATAAACCTTTGTTGGTATTCGAACAACAACAAACTAAAAGCGAGGAGCAACTTATTCAAGATGCAATAATTCAAACGTTTAAGTGTTTGGTGGAAGCTAATAAACAAGAGCGAAAACCAGCACCTTTGAGCAAATTGTGCATTGGTGTTAAATGTGGTGGAAGCGATGGTTTTAGTGGAATTTCTGCTAATCCCGCTGTGGGTTACACAGCAGATTTATTGGTGGCTTTGGGCGGAAAAGTTTTGCTTGCAGAATTTCCAGAACTATGTGGTGCTGAGCAGCAATTAATTGATAGAAGTGTAAATGAAGCAGTTGCTAAAAAATTTATTCGTTTAATGGAGGAGTACGATGCTCAAGCCCATGCAGTGGGTAGTGGATTTTTTATGAATCCTTCTCCAGGCAATATAAAAGATGGGTTAATTACAGATGCCATTAAAAGCACTGGAGCTTGTAAAAAGGGTGGAACTTCTCCTGTAGTTGATGTGCTAGATTATACAGAACCTGCTACAATTTCTGGCTTAAGTTTGGTTTGTACACCTGGTAACGATGTTGAAGCTACAACTGGCAAAGCTGCAAGTGGTGCAACATTAATTTTATTTACCACAGGGCTTGGCACACCAACAGGTAATCCTGTTTGCCCTGTTATAAAAGTTGCCACAAATTCTAAGTTGGCTGAAAAAATGAGTGATATTATTGATATAAATACAGGTAGCATAATTGAGGGTACAACAACCATTGAGCAAATGGGTGAAGAAATTTTAGAATATTGTATTAAAGCTGCTAGTGGAGCAATAATTCCAAAAGCAGTGCAATTAAATCAAGATGATTTTATTCCTTGGAAAAGAGGTGTGTCGTTATAACTATTAAAATTTAACTATGTTCTCATTAATTAATAAAACTGCAATTGTTACAGGTGGAGGGAGTGGTATTGGTAAAGCAGTTGCCATAATACTTGCCAAACAAGGAGCAACTGTTTTTGTTGCTGATTTAAGTAAAGAAAATGCCGAAACTACCACTAACGAAATTGTTAAATTGGGCTTTCATGCAGAGGCTGTAATGTTAGATGTTGCAAATCAAGCACAAGTAACAGAAGCGTTTAGCAAAATTGATAGTATAGATATTTTAGTTAACTGTGCTGGTATTAGCCACATTGGAAATGCTGTAAATACAAGTGAAACTGATTTTGATAAAGTATACACCGTTAATGTTAAAGGCACCTACAATTGTTTACATGCAGCTATTCCTTTAATGAAAAAAAATGGGGGTGGTAGTATTGTAAACATAAGTTCTATTGCAGCTAAAGTTGGACTTGCAGATAGATTTGCTTACAGTATGAGTAAAGGTGCTGTGTATGCCATGACACTGAGTGTTGCAAAAGATTATATTAATGATAATATTAGATGCAATTGCATTTCACCTGCAAGGGTGCATACCCCTTTTGTAGATGGTTTCTTAGCTAAAAATTATCCAGGGAAAGAACAAGAAATGTTTGAAAAATTATCAAAATCTCAACCAATTGGTCGAATGGGTACACCAAACGAAATGGCTGGGTTAGTATTATATTTATGTAGTAGTGAAGCAAGTTTTATTACAGGAACTGATTTTGGTATTGATGGTGGTTTTGTAACCTTGAATAATTAAAATGTTCAACAACGCCCTGAACGTTGAAGTGAGTGACACAACAGGTGCTAAATAGTATTACTAAAGCTAGTAAAATAAAATAATTTTTTAATCAACATCCGCTTAGTAAAAGGATGTAACAAAAATGATGGTCTTATGAAATTAATTCGTTTTGGAGCATTGGGTAATGAAAAACCTGGTGTACTTATTAATGGCACTTATTACGATGTAAGTGATTTTGTACAAGATTACAATGAACATTTTTTTGAAAACAATGGTTTAGAAAAATTAGCTACAATAATTGCTGAGCAAGGTAATAAATTGCCTGTTGTTGCTGAAAACGAGAGATTAGGCAGCCCAGTTGCTCGCCCTTCAAAAATTGTGTGTATTGGTTTAAATTACGCTAAACACGCCAAAGAAACCAATGCACCAATTCCTAAGGAGCCTATCATATTTATGAAGTCTACCACAAGTTTAGTTGGTCCTTATGATAACATTGTAATTCCAAAAAACTCTGAAAAAACTGATTGGGAAGTTGAATTGGCTTTTGTAGTTGGCAAAAAAGCTAGCTATGTAAACGAAGACGAAGCCATGGATTATGTGGCAGGTTATGTGTTGCATAACGATGTTAGTGAACGTGAGTTTCAATTAGAAAGAGGTGGCACTTGGGATAAAGGCAAAGGTTGTGATACGTTTGCACCTATAGGGCCTTGGCTAGTTACTAAAGATGAAATTGAAAATCCTCACAAATTGCGTTTGTGGCTAAAGTTGAATGGGAAAACCATGCAAGATGAAAACACTGATGATTTAATTTTTAATATTCCATTTTTAGTTTCGTACATCAGTCAGTTTATGACTTTATTACCAGGAGATATTATAAGTACAGGAACTCCAGCAGGTGTGGGCCTTGGTTTTACACCTAATATTTACTTAAAAGCAGGAGATGTTGTTGAACTTGGAATAGATGGTTTGGGCGTAAGCAAGCAAAATGTTGTTGCTTATCCATCAAAATAGTTACAAACAATTCCAACTGTTTTAGTTGGAGTTGTTTGATTAAAAGCTTTTGTGTGATTTAAAGCGTAGGTTTATCTTTTAAAATAATTTTCTATTCAATGGTTGCCACATGAAAAAACAAAACAATTATTTATTTCCATTTATTTTGATAACCAGCTTATTTTTTTTGTGGGGGTTTGCTCATAATCTCGATCCTATTTTAATTCCTCATTTAAAACGATCCTTCACCTTATCAACTTTGCAGGCTTCTTTAGTTGATTCTGCAGTTTTTATAGCCTACTTTTTAATGGCTTTGCCAGCAGGGTTTATCATGAAAAAATTTGGCTATAAAATGGGTATTATTAGCGGATTGGTGTTGTTTGCTATAGGTTGTTTTTTGTTTTTGCCTGCAGCCAACTTTCAATCATATAATTTTTTCTTAGTTGCGTTATTTATAATAGCTTGTGGCTTAACCATTTTAGAAACTGCAGCCAACCCATTTGCAGCAGCACTTGGCGATGCTGCTACTTCTACACAAAGGCTAAACCTAGCACAATCTTTTAATGGGTTAGCAGCAGCTTTAGCACCAATTGTAGGAGCAAAAATTATTTTAACTAAAGGTTATAGTGATGCAGAATTGAACGCTATGACTGAAACTGCAAAGAAATTGGCACTTGCAACAGAGGCATCCTCGGTAAAAACGCCCTATTTAATTTTAGGATTAGTTCTTTTAGCAATTGCTGCTTTATTTGCGTTTGCTACATTGCCTAATATCCAAGAAAAACAACAAGAAACATCAACAAAAAGCATTTGGCATACATTTAAACATCAACATTTAAAATGGGCTGTAGTAGCACAGTTTTTTTATGTAGGTGCACAAGTTTGTGTGTTTAGTTTATTCATATTATATGCATCAAAGTCGGCATCTTTAACACAAATAAAAGCAGCAGAATTCCTAGGTATTTGTGGCATTGCATTTTTAGTAGGAAGATTTTTAGGTACTATTTTTATGAAGTATATAGCACCCCAAAAACTGTTGGCACTATATGCTTTAATCAATATTGTTTTGTGTTTTGTAGCTATTGCTACATCTGGCTTAATTACTGTTTATGCTGTAATTGGTATTTGCTTTTTTATGTCAATTATGTTTCCTACCATTTTTGCTTTAGGCATAAAAGATTTAAAAGGGGATACCGAATTTGGAAGCAGCCTAATAATAATGAGTATTGTTGGCGGTGCTGTTTTGCCACTAGTTTTTGGATATATTAGTGATGTTTCAGGTAACATTCAATATGGCTATTTAGTACCCTTAGTTTGTTTTGCAGTTATTTTTTGGTTTGGATTAAAAGGCTATAAAGTTAAAAATACCAACAATTAATTATGGCAAGATATTGTTTGGCATTAGATTTAATTGATGATGCTGCATTAATTGCAGAATACGAATATTGGCATAAAAATGTTTGGCCCGAAATTATTGCAAGTATTAAAGATGCGGGTATAACAAACATGGAAATTTACAGAACAGGCAATCGTTTGTTTATGATTATGGAAACCAATGAGCATTTTGATAGTGCAAAAAAAGCAGCAGCAGATAATGCCAATCCAAAAGTTCAAGAGTGGGAAAAACTTATGTGGAAATTTCAACAACCTTTACCTTGGGCTAAAGAAGGAGAGAAATGGATTTTAATGGATAAAATTTTTAATTTGGAATAATGCAACAACCCATTTTAGATGCACATCAGCATTTTTGGCATTATCATTCATCCACTCATGGATGGATTAATGATGAAATGTCTACAATTCGAAAAGATTTTTTACCCAAACATTTACTTCCAGTTTATCAGCAAAACAATGTAGATGGTTGTGTTGCTGTACAAGCTGATCAAACTTTAGATGAAACTTATTTTTTATTGCAACTCGCACAACAACATGAGTTTATCAAAGGCGTTGTAGGTTGGATAGATTTGCAAGCAGATAATATTGATGCTGAATTAGAACATCTGCAAAATTTTAGTAAACTCAAAGGCTTTAGGCATATTTTACAAGGCGAGTCGCCCTCATTTATGCTACAACCCAAATTTTTAAATGGAATATCTACTTTAAAAAATTTTAATTACACCTACGATATTTTAATTTATCCTCATCAATTGTCAGCAGCGAATGAGTTGGTAAAACTAAATCCTGAAATAAAATTTGTAATCGATCATTTGGCAAAACCCTATATCAAAAATGGTTTAATAGATGATTGGGCTAAGCAAATTAAGCAAATTGCAAATTACAGCAATGTTTATTGTAAGATAAGTGGGTTAGTAACTGAAGCTGACTTTGCAAATTGGCAACCAGAAATTTTTAATCCATATTTAGATGTTGTTGTAGCGGCATTTGGTACAAAAAGATTGATGTTTGGTAGCGATTGGCCAGTTTGTTTGGTTGCAGCTAACTATGAAAGTGTATTGCAAATTGTAAAAAATTACATCAATAAACTTTCAACACATGAACAGGCTGATATTTTATACAATAATGCAGTCAATTTTTATAATTTATAGCAAAATATTATGATTCAACTACCAAAGGTGATTTTTGGAACAAGTGGGTTAGGAAATTTGTACGAAGCCGTTTCGTACGAAACTAAATTAGCCATCATAAAAGCTTATGTAAGTAATATTGATGGGATTGCTGTGTTTGATACAGCAGGTAAATATGGAGCAGGCTTGGCTTTAGAAGTGTTGGGTAAAGCTTTGCAAGAATTAAATATTCAGCATGATAAAGTAATAATTAGCAATAAATTGGGTTGGTATCAAGTACCATTAACAACGCCAGAGCCCACTTTTGAAAAAGGAATTTGGAGAAATCTTACACATGATGCCGTTCAAAAAATTAGCTATGATGGAATAATGGAGTGTTATCATCAGGGCAATCAATTATTGGGAAAATATCCATCACAAATGGCTTCTGTACACGATCCTGATGAATATTTAGCTGCTGCAATTAATAAAAATGATGATGAAAAACGGTACAACGATATTCTACAAGCCTATAAAGCTTTGTTTGAATTAAAGCATCAAGGTAAGGTTTTGTCTGTAGGAGTTGGAGCTAAAAATTGGAAATCAATACAAAGAATAACCAATGATATTCACTTAGATTGGGTAATGGTGGCCAATAGCCTTACTTTACATTCACATCCAACCGAATTACTACATTTTATTCAACAACTTCATCGCAAAGGAACTGTAGTTATAAATTCAGCTGTGTTTAATGGAGGTTTTTTAATTGGGCAAGATTATTACAATTATGAATTTGTAGATAGTAATACCCAAAAAGGAATTGAACTATACAATTGGAGAAAAAGATTTTTTGATGTTTGTGATGAATTTAAGGTTAAGCCTGCAGAAGCCTGTGTAAACTTTGGCTTAAATCTTCCAGGTGTAAGTAGTATTGCTTTAAGTACAATTCATCCTAGCAAGGTTGCAATTAATTTGGCAATGGCTTCTAAGCAAATGCCACAAGAGTTTTGGAATGCATTGTATAAGAATCAGTTAGTGCGTATTCCTTTCCCTCAATAAAAATTTCAAATAGTAATTCAGTTTCTTCTGTAATATCTACTTTTTACAATTTCTACAAATCTGAGTCAAATGGTTTGCTCCACAGTTTTCTTAAATACCACATTAATACTACCAACCCTACCAAACTGCAAATGTAAAATACAATGTTTTGCCATTGCATTTGTTGCTTAAAAAAGCCAAAATTTCTATGAATACCCCAGTATACTGAAGTTGCCATCCAAATTAATCCAAGGCAAATAGTTTTTACTATATTTTTCAGATACAAAATTATTTGAGGTTCCATTTTTACTTTTTTTAAAAAATTACTCTTCTATGCAGTTTATGTAATAGTACAACCATTTAACAAAAAGTTAGTAAAACTGTTGTAACTAAATTTCAAATTTGGCGTTTATTAATAAGAAATTATAAAATAGTTATATAAAACCGATAGTTTATTTTCTCATGTTGCTTTATCGGTACGTGCCTTGTATTTACAGGGCACTTTTT
>JBMLOR010000148.1:0-2908 GCA_049242865.1 Chitinophagaceae bacterium
CTAAAAAAACCATCATCAACTTTTTGTTAAAAGACCTTGAGGGTGCTGCAGCAACATTAAACTGGTTGCCAACACAAGCAGGTAGAGTGAGCAAAGGTGTAGCTATGGGCTTAGGTGCAAGATTGGCAATGCTTGATGGTAATTACGATTATGCTGCAACAATAACTGATAATATAATTGCAAATGGACCTTATGGTTTAAATCCAGTTTACGAAAATTTATTCCGCAAAAATGGACAAGCTAGCAACGTTGCCAACGAAATTATGTGGTATTATCCATTTGGTGATGCTGATGCTGGTAGTTTTAATTATCTTCAATTGGTACAAGGTAGCAGAAACAATGGAGGTCAAAGTAGCCATTTTCCATCACAGTTTATGGTAGATTTATTTGAATGTACTGATGGACAAACTATTGCAACTTCACCTTTATACAACCCTGCTCGCCCAAATCAAAATAGAGACCCACGTATGAAACATACAGTTTTTGTACCTGGCGATACCATGATTGTACAAGGATTTACGAGTATTGTTTTTAACTTTTCAAATGCTCGTGCTGCAACATATAATCCAACAACTAGAGCTATTACTTTTCCAAGTAGTGTAACCAACCAAGATAGTGCAAATCCGTTTGGACCACGTTTAAATGGTAATGGTAATTTATGGAAAAAATACAGTGCCGATAGAGATGTAAATGGAACAGCTGGCAACCTCTACAAAGTTGGTTGGCTGTACATGCGTTTTGCAGAAATATTATTAATTAATGCAGAAGCCCATGCCGAAAAAGGTAGTCCAGCAGCAACCATTACTGCAAGATTAAATAGGGTTAGAGCAAGAGTTGGTATGCCAAATGTGAGTGCTGTAGTTGCAGCAAATGCAGCAGCATTGAAAAATTTAGTACGAAAAGAAAAAATGGTAGAGTTAGCTAATGAAGGACTACACATGGCAGATTTAAGAAGATGGGATAATGGGGCTTATGCTGCTAGAGTAATGCCTGGAAAATTGTACGGACAAGCATTATCTGGAATGAGTTATGACCCTGCAATAGGTTTATCATTTACAACACCCGCTCCTCCTCCAACATTTGATGCTGTATATAATGTTCCTGTAACTTGGCCAAATGGCGATGTTTTGCGTTTGGTAAGAGAAACCAGGATTTTTAATAGCCCACAACATTTGCTTTGCCCAATTCCTCAGGGTGAAAGAGATAAAGTAAGTACACTCACACAAAACCCTGGATGGTAAAATATAGTTTTTGTTTTATAATAAGTGAAAAAAAAGGAGTTGCAGTTGTTGCAGCTCCTTTGGTTTTATATGCATTAATATTTTATAAATTTTATAAGCTCGGCTCTTGTTGGCTTAAACAATGCCAACTACCTAAGCCCCAAATAACATCTAGGCTATCAATGCCAATAACTTTTCTATCTTTAAAACAATCTTGAATTATTTGTAAAGCTTTGTCATCATTTTTATCTCTAAAAGTTGGCACACAAACAGCAGCATTGCTGATATAAAAATTAGCGTATGACGCCGGTAAACGTTGATCTTCCCAAATTACTGCATTAGGCATGGGTAGCTCAACGATATTCATTTGTTTGCCATTTTGTAGTCTTAATTTGTGCAGAAGTTTTAAATTGTGTTGCAGTAGATCATAGTTTTCATCTTGCTTGTTGTGCTCTACAACAGTTAAAACAGTATCGGCATTTACAAAACGAACAGTATCATCAATATGTCCATCTGTATCATCACCAATAATTCCTTCATCTACCCAAATAATATGCTCAGCACCATAATAGTTGATTAAATAAGTTTCAATTTGTGCTTGGCTTAAAAGAGGATTTCTGTTTTCGTTAAGCAAACAACAAGTGCTTGTAAGTATGGTTCCTTCTCCATTAAACTCTACACTTCCACCTTCCATTACAATACTTGGATGAAACACTTTTAAACCAAGTTTTTCGCCTATTAAAGTAGGAATTACATCATCTAAATCGTATGGAGGATATTTGTTTCCCCAAGCATTATATCCCCAATCTACAATAGCTTTTTCGTTAGTTTTTCTATTAACAAGAAAAGCAGGCCCATGGTCTCTACACCATGCATCATTGGTTGGATGATGGTAAAATTTTATGTTAGATAAATCAACATTATTTTCAAGAAGATGTTTTGTAGCAAAAGCTTCTAAAGCTGCGTTAGCTACATTTATGCATACTTGCTCTCCTTTGCTTACTTCGTTAATGAAATTGCAATAAGGTTTATAAATAGTATCAATTTTGCCAGGCCAACTCGCTTCTTTGTGAGGCCAACTTAGCCAAGTAGCTGTGTGTTTTTCCCATTCTGCAGGAAAATGAAAGCCTAATTGTTTCGGAGTTTTAAAGTCAGTAAGACCACTAGTAGATAAGTCCATAAATTAAAAGGTCATTATTTTAAAGAAATTTTTAGTCCGTTAATCATTGCAAGTATTTCTTGACTTAAATTATAAGTACTACTAAAATCTTCTTGTGATATGATATTTCTTTTTTGTGCAATATAAATACAACTTACAACTTCAATATTTGAACGTAAGGCAAAAGACAAAAATCTTTTAAACTCAGGATTAGTTTGACCCGTAGAACCTTCTGCAATGTTCAAAGCAACTGAGTCAGCTACTCGTTTAATCTGAGAGGTTAATACATACATTTCTTCTTTTGGAAATTTTAAAGAAACATTGTGTACTAATGCTTTTAGATCAATAGCCTTTTGCCAAACCAACAACTTTTCAAATTTGAATGCCATATTAGTAAATTAACAAGCTAGTAAGTCAATAAAGTCAGGCTAAATAACTTTCTGACTAACGGACTTTACTACTATTCTGTCTCTAATCAATAAACCTTTTAGTAATGGGTTGATAGCTATCTATTCTTCTATCTCTCATA
>JBMLOR010000149.1:0-14737 GCA_049242865.1 Chitinophagaceae bacterium
CGTGTAAAAGTTACTGCCCAAATGGATGGTGGTGGCCATGAAAGAGGCATGAGAAGTGGAACTTTAAATGTACCAGGAATTGTAGGTTTTGGTAAAGCTTGTGAATTATGCAGGTTAGAAATGGCAAAAGATGCAGCCCATACAAGTGTTTTAAGAGATAAATTGGAAAATGCTTTATTACAAATAGAAGAAGCTTATGTAAATGGTAATAGAGATCATCGTTTACCACACGTAAGTAATATTTCTTTTAAGCATGTAGAAGGTGAAGGTTTGTTGATGGGTTTCAATAAAAACATAGCTTTAAGTAGTGGGAGTGCTTGCACAAGTGCTAGCTTAGAGCCAAGTTATGTGTTAAAAGCTCTAGGTTTGGGTGATGATTTAGCACATAGTAGTTTGCGTTTTGGTTTAAGTAGATTTACAACTGAAGAACAAATTGACTACACCATTGAGCAAATTACCAACACTGTACTTAAACTAAGAGATATGAGTCCGCTTTGGGAAATGTACAAAGAAGGAATTGATTTGAATAGTATTGAATGGGCACACCATTAAATTTTATTTTGAATGTTGAATTATAAATGTTAAATGGTTTTTTCTTCATTCAAAATTCAAAATATAAAATTTAAAATAAAAAAATATGGCATATAGCGAAAAAGTAATAGACCACTACCAAAACCCTAAAAACGTTGGTACACTAGATAAATCAAGTAAAAATGTAGGCACAGGTTTAGTTGGTGCACCTGAATGTGGCGACGTTATGAGACTTCAAATTGAAGTTGATGACGCAACAGGTATTATAAAAGATGCAAAATTCAAAACCTTTGGATGTGGCTCGGCTATTGCATCATCGAGCTTAGCTACTGAGTGGTTAAAAGGTAAAACAGTTGATGAAGCAATTACTGTAGATAATATGGATTTTGTAGAAGAATTAAATCTTCCTCCAGTAAAAATACATTGTAGCGTATTGGCAGAAGATGCTATTAAAGCTGCCATCAACGACTACCGTGTAAAAAATGGTTTAGAGCAATTAGTGTTTGAAGAAAAAGGGGTACACTAAACAATTAGTTAATTTGTAAATTCGACAATTTGCCAATTTTATCATTGTCGAATTGTCGAATTGTTTTATTGTTCAATTATGGTACAAACAGAAAATAGTATTTATGTAAGCGATAAAGCAAAAGCAAAAGTTACACAACTTATGACTGATGCTGGCGTACAAAACGACCCATCTTATTTTTTAAGAGTTGGTGTTGTTGGTGGTGGTTGCAGTGGATTAAGCTATAAACTTGATTTTGATAATGAAATTAAACCAATGGATCAAGTTTTTGAAGATAATGGTATTAAAGTAGTTTGCGACCTTAAAAGCTTTTTATATCTTGTAAATACAGAACTCGATTTTAGCGATGGACTAAACGGCAAAGGATTTTATTTTAACAATCCTAATGCTAGTAGAAGTTGTGGATGTGGTGAAAGTTTTGCAGTTTAATTTTAGTGAAACATAATAAAAAAAGCTACTCATTTGGGTAGCTTTTTTTATGAATTTATGTAAACATTTCTTCGGCTTTTTTTATACTTTCTGGCTTGCCTACATCGAGTAATTTGCCTCCAGAATGGTTAAAACCTTTTAGGTTTTGTTGCTTCATTAAACTTAAATACACATCTACCATTGAAAATTTACCTTGCTGTGTAATTAGATTGAAAATGTTGCTGTTAATAATATGTACACCACTAAATGCAAATGGTTTTAATTGAAGCGAAGTAATTTCTTCGCTGCTGCTAATGCCTTTCACTTCATTAGTTTGAACATTTTGCCAACCACTGAGTTTCATTTCATTATTGAATAAAAAGTATCTGCTTGTTTGTCTTTCTGTAACTGCTAAAGTTGCAAGTGACTGTTCATTTAAATGTTGTTGATACATCTTTGCTACATCTAAATCTGTTAAAATATCTACATTCATCACTACAAAATTTTCACAGGGTAAAATCAGGTTTTTAGCTTTTAGCAAACCACCACCTGTTTCTAAAACTTCAGAGGTTTCGTCGCTTACCAATATTTCAACATCCCAATTTTTATGATTTGCAATTTCATCAACAATTTGGTTTGCAAAATGATGAACATTGACAATGATTTTTTTTATTCCAAATCTTTTTAAATACAACACATTGTGATGCAACAAAGACTTGCCATTTACTGGTGCCAATGCTTTGGGGTGATGGTTGGTAAAAGGTTTTAATCGAGTACCTAATCCAGCTGCAAAAATCATTGCGGTTTGTAGTGCCATTAACTTTTTATTTAGTTGCTATAAAGTTTTTCTCCAATTTTCTTTGTTTAAGTGTTCGAGCGTAGGTTTAAGTTTATACTTATTTCTTAAATGCCTTGCAGTTTGTTCTGCAGCATAAACACTTCTGTGTTGCCCACCTGTGCATCCAAAATTAATTTGTAAATGCTCAAACCCTCTATTTAAATATTCTTCAATGGTAATATCAATTAAATCCCACACACTATTTAAAAATTTATTCATGTGTGTTTTTTGTTCTAAAAAATCTTGTACAGGCTTGTCTTGGCCACTTAATGTTTTGTATTCATCAAACCTTCCTGGATTTAAAATTCCTCTCATATCAAATACAAAACCACCACCATTGCCTGAATCATCTTTTGGAATTTCTTTTTTATAGCTAAAGCTATGAATAGCAACTTTAAGAGGCGTTTGTTCTGTTGCTTGTGGTGGAGTGAATTTGTTTATAATTTCATCACTGGTAACTATTTTTAATAGTCTATCAAACTCGGGTGTAAGAATTCCAATTTTTTTATTTTCTAAGAAAAATTTTAAATTGTTTAAAGCCAAAGGTATGCTTGATAAAAAGTGGGCTTTTCTTTCAAACAATCCTCTAAAGCCATAAGCTCCCAACACTTGTAATAAACGAATTAAAACGTAACCATTGTACTGGCTATTAAATGTAACCCTATCAACAGGTTTTTGTAGTATACGCTCAATTTCATTTAAATAATGCAGTAATAAATCATCTTTCCATTCTTCGCTAAGTTGTGCTTTAGCTTGCCATAATAAACTAGCTACATCGTATTGTAACGCTCCTTTCATGCCTCCTTGGTAATCAATAAAATGCAACGATCCATTGTGATGCATAATATTGCGACTTTGAAAATCTCTGAACATAAAATACTTATGCTCAGTATAGTTTAAATAGGTGCTTAAAAAGTCAAAATCATCTAGCAATTGCTGTTTATCGTAAGGCTGTTGTAAAGTGTCTAAAAAATAATATTTAAAATATAATAGGTCGCTCAAAATGGCTTGCTTTCCAAATTCTTTAGCAGTAAGGCAAAGGTTATAATCTAAACCATCGTGACCATTTATTTGTATTTGTGCTAAATTGGTTAGGCTTTGTTTAAATAAATTGTATACGTTTTTAGTGTAGCCTTCACGTTCTAAAACATCTAACACACATTCGTTTCCAACATCTTCTTGTATATAAATTGTGCTATCCTCATTCATGCATAAAATGGTAGGCACAGATAAACCTTTAGATTTAAAGTGTTTACTAAATGCAACAAATGTTTTATTTTCTTTTACGTTTTTATTGTATGTTGCTATATATGATTTTTCTGTATCTGTGATACGATAATAAATTCTATCGCTACCACTTTGTGGAATTTTATCAATGCTCGAGAAATTAGTTTGTTTCCATTGGTAAAATAATGTTTCTATTTCGCTAATAATATTGTTCATAAAACGAAAGTAGTTTTTTTATCGCTCTTTCAAAAAAGTTTCAAAACCAGCTTTGTTAAATGTGCTATTAAGTGATTGTTTTATATCGTTTTTTTCGGATGTTGTTAAATGAAAACTCAATGCAGCAGCATGATTAGCTTTTGTGGGTTCGTATTGCCAATTTATAACTTTAAAATTACTGCCATAGCTTTTTGCAAAATATTCTAAAGCATCTTGTTGTGCATAGTTTTGCAGCCTATACCAATTGTTTTGTAAAACTAAAAATGGTTGTGTTAAAAGACTACTATATTGTTTTTTTTGTTCGTTTTCGTGGCTCCAATTTTCAACATCTCTATCTCTAATTTTAAGTAAAATTACTTTGCTGGTATTTGCTTTAATCCAATCTTTAAAAACATCTAAAAATCGCAAGGCCGTTTCTTGTCCATAATTGTCTCTTAAACCAGCATCCATTACATCAATAACTGGCTGTGTTGGTAAAGCAGTGTTGGGTAAAGCGTACGGGAAAGTTGCATTCATTCGTAAGGCAGATAAAACGCTTAGTTTGCTTGCATCTTGTTTTTCAAAAAAAGAAGTAAAATCTATAGCATCTACATCGTTTTGTGTAAGTGAATTTTGGCTATGATTTTGTTGCATTAAAAATCTTGCAGGATGAGTGGCCACTATCATTTTTCTTGCATCTTGTGTAACAACACTATTAAAAAACAGTAATGGTATAGTAGCTTCAAATTCGGGCTTTTTATAATCGTTAATACATTTTCGTAAAAAACCTTGGGTGTTTTGGTCGAGTTTTTGTTCAAAAGCATAGCCTCTATCTTTTATATATTGTTGATTATTATAAGAAAATTTTTGAATAGGCCCCAACAAATCTTGACTTACGAAACTTGAAAACAACGGATTCAGTAAATCTTTAGAAATATTTTCAATATTATTTGCATCATTTAACTGTACTTTTTGATGCAGTTGTTGTTTATAAAAAAGTTCTCTAAAGTATGTAGCTCCAAGCATTCCACCACTAGCACCACTTATTAAACTTGTTTGATGCAATAATTCTCCATTAGATAATGTGTTTAGTTTTTGCAAAACTTGCATGGTAAAATTGGCACTTCTTAAACCTCCACCACTTACACATACAATGTACATGATAGGTTGTTGAGTTCTTTGTTTGATTTTCCAATTATTTAAAATTTGTAGGTAATAGTTTTTGTCAAACTCCATGTTTTCTTTACTGGCAATTTCCAAAAGTTTTTCTTTTGAGTAAATTGGATGACTAGTTGAATTATTATAGTTTAAACCGTATGCTTTATTGCGTGGATCGATAATATTTTTTTGATACAAGATGTTTAAAACCAGATAAACAACAATTAAAATTGGAATTGTTTTATTTCCAAAAAAAATACTAAGTGCTCCTGAAACCGCTATCAAAATAGCAAATAATAAAGTTACACTTGCAGCAGCAGGAATTTGAAAAAGTTTTGCTTGTGCATTAAATCCTAATAAAATTAAAACAAGAAAAGCCAATACAATGGCAACCACTACAGCAAAATGGTGTCTTTTAAAAATGGCTTCTAAAAAAGTGTTATCATAGTGCTGCACATTACGTGGTTGCCTTATAGCCATGCGTGCAGAGAAAAACCAGTCAATTCTAATTTCATCTAGTGGTCTTTTATTCGATGGGGTAGTAGCGTTTGTTTGTATGTAAGATGCATTAGCTTCTGTAATTACTTTGCCCATAGAGTAATAAATGGTTTTATCGGCTCCAAAAAAATACACAAAAGCAATAAAAATACTCATTATAAATCCTCCAATAAAACCAGCTATGAGTAAAAAAATCGACCAAAAATTTAAAAGCTCTTGAGCACTAGTAAAATCAATAATTTTATACAAATAAAATATTATAAATGCAATAGGTATAACAGCATTATTGATGCAATATTTTAAAAATGGTTGTGCAGTTGTTGCTAAAAATTTAATTTGCTTTGTATGTAAAATAAAGGTGGTAATGTTCCAACTCATTATAAAAACGCCCACTGCAAATCCTACAATGGCAGTACTAAAAGCTGTAACTTTTTCGTAATATTCTGGGGCTAAAAACAAGGCATTTGCTCCGTATGTTTTCATAAAACTTCCTGCTACTGCAGCAAATAAAATGTACCAAAAAAGAAGTAAAATTTGGTATCGTTTGCAGTGTAATAAAACTAGTTGCACTGGCATGCTATACCAAAAGTTTAAAACAAATTTTTTCATGTTTGAGAAAATTATTCATCAATACTATAATAAGACACTAATATTTTTACGTTGATGCTTCACAATATCGTAATAAGAAAAACAAGTTAATGATATGTGTACAACTGAACTAACAGCCACATTTAATGCTATTTTTGTGCAGTTATATTATTACAATAATGAGCAAGCAAAATATTAGGCACTTAACTTTAGAGCAAATTCAAGATTACTTTAATACCATTGGAGAGCCTAAATATAGGGCTAAGCAGTTGTACGATTTTATTTGGCAAAAAGAAGCCCTAAGTTTTGATGATGTAACTAATATTAGTAAAGATTTAAGACAAAAGTTAAAAAACGAGTTTGATTTTTTAGCACTTACAGTAGATGCTACTCAAGTAAGCAATGATGGCACTGTAAAATCGAGATTTAAAACTTTTGATGACCATAAAGTTGAAGGTGTTTTAATACCAACTGATGAAAGAAAAACCGCTTGTGTTTCTTCACAAATAGGATGCAGTTTAAGTTGCAAGTTTTGTGCTACAGGCTATATGGAACGTAAACGAAATTTAACCTTCGACGAAATATATGATGAGGTTGTTTTAATAAACCAACAAAGTCAATTCCATTATCAAAAAAAGTTAACCAACATTGTATTTATGGGCATGGGCGAACCATTGCTAAATTATACCAATGTTTTAAAAGCTATTGAAAAAATTACTAGTCCCGAAGGCTTACACATGAGCCCAAGGCGTATTACAGTTTCTACTGCTGGTGTGGCAAAACAAATTAAAAAATTGGGTGATGATAAAGTGAAGTTTAAGCTAGCTGTGTCGTTACACGCTGCCAACGACACTAAACGAAACGAGATAATGCCCATAAATGAAAGTAACAACATTAAAGTACTGATTGAGGCTCTAAACTATTTTTATAAACAAACGGGCAATGAAATTACTTTTGAGTATATACTTTTTAAAGACTTTAACGATAGCTTACAAGATGCTCAAGAATTGATAAAAATTTACCGCCAAGTGCCAGCAGACTTAGTAAATATTATTGAGTATAACCCAATAGACAATTTTGGATTAACCAAACCCGACGAAGAAGCTACAGATGCATTTATGGCTTATTTAGAAAAGCATAAAGTAAATGCAAGATTAAGACGAAGTAGAGGTAAAGACATTGATGCTGCCTGTGGACAATTGGCTAATAAAGGATAGATGAAATTTTACATTTATAATAATAAAATTAAAATATGGCTACCCAACTACATATAACTACCAACAAAAAACTTCAACAAATTGCCGATAAAATTTATAACAATCAACGTATAAATTTTGATGAAGGTGTTACTTTATTCAACCAAGGTAGCCTGCCTTTTTTAGGCAGTTTGGCCAATTATGTACGTGAGAAAAAACATGGCAACTACACTTATTTTAATCGTAATTTTCATATTGAGCCTACAAACGTGTGTGTGTTTAGTTGTAAATTTTGTAGCTACTCAAAATTATATGCCAATAGAGAAGATGGTTGGGAGCTAAGTGTTGAGCAAATGATGCACATTGTAAAAAGTTATGATGGTAAGCCAGTTACAGAAGTTCATATTGTAGGTGGGGTTCATCCTAAAATGCAGTTGCCATTTTTTGAAGAATTGTTGAGGGCCATAAAAGCACATCGTCCAAGTTTACACATCAAAGGCTTTACACCTGTAGAGCTAGATTATATGTTTAAAAAAGCAAAACTTTCAGTAGAAGAAGGCATGAAACGTTTGCATGAAGCTGGTTTAGATAGTTTGCCTGGCGGCGGAGCCGAAATTTTTCATCCTGATATAAGAAGTAAAATTTGTGACGATAAAGTAGATGCTAATGGTTGGCTTGCTATTCATAAAGCTGCACATAACTTAGGTATGCATAGCAATGCTACTTGTTTATATGGCCATATTGAAAGCTATGAACATAGGATAGACCACATGGAACGTTTACGAAATTTGCAAGATGAAACCGGCGGCTTTAATACTTTTATTCCACTAAAGTTTAGAAATAAAGACAATGAAATGAGTCATATTACCGAAAGCAGCGTAATAGAAGACATGAAAATGTATGCTGTAAGTAGATTATATATGGACAATTTTAATCATGTAAAAGCATACTGGCCAATGCTTGGCAGACAAAATGCTCAGCTTACTTTAAGCTTTGGTGTAAATGATATTGATGGCACTATTGATGATACTACCAAAATTTATAGTATGGCTGGCAGTGAAGAACAAAACCCAACCATGAATACTGAACAGTTGGTTAATTTAATAAAGCAAGTAAAAAGAACGCCAATAGAACGTGATACTTTGTACAATGTAATCACTGATTATAGTAATGTAGTTTTTGAAGATAAGGCTATGCTAAATTAGATTTTTTAGTTGCAACTACCATTAAACAATAGCCAACTATCCCAGCAATAAGTGATGCTAAAAGCACAGCAATTTTTGCCTGATTTTGTATTTCTATTGTTTTAAATGCAAGGGTGCTAATAAAAATACTCATAGTAAAACCTATACCACAAAGAATACTTGCAGCTACAAAACTTATAAAATTTATACCAATTGGTAAGGTGGCAATTTTTAATCCATGCATTACATAGCTAAAAATTGTAATACCAATTGTTTTACCAAGTACTAAACCTAATAGTATTCCTAAACTTAAACTACTTGTTAGTTGCAAGCTATTAAAATTAATCTCAATAACTGTGTTGGCTAATGCAAATATGGGCATGATGATAAAATATACAGGTACGTGAAGTTGTAACTGCAACCTCGAAACCAATTTATTGGGCACTAATGCTGCAAAAATTACACCAGCAATAGTTGCATGTAAACCACTATTAAACATTCCATACCAAATAACTAATCCAAGCAAACATTGAATTACCCCAAATTTTAAAAATTTATTAGAAATTGCAGATAAAATAATAGCAACTAGCACTAAAGCCAAGTAAAACCATTTTATTGTAGTTCCGTAAAAAAGTGCAATTACAACTATGGCACCTAAATCGTCGATTATTGCAAGTGCTGTTACAAAAATTTTTAGTTGCATGGGTACTTTTTTGCCCAACAAATTCATTATTCCAATAGTAAATGCAATGT
This sequence comes from Chitinophagaceae bacterium, assembly GCA_049242865.1. Lineage (GTDB taxonomy): Bacteria > Bacteroidota > Bacteroidia > Chitinophagales > Chitinophagaceae > CAIVPM01. The sequence goes on from JBMLOR010000149.1 coordinate 9,103, forward strand.
CTGTTGCTGTAGGAATTGCCCATCCGCTTACATAGTTTGTATTTTTATTAAGAACTATAAAAATTAGTGCAGGCAAAATCATTCCACCCAATGCAGCAAATAGTGGCATGCTTGCTTTTTTTGTAGTATTTAATTCGCCATGTACTAATTCTCTTTTAATTTCTAAACCTGCTAATAAAAAAAACACACTCATTAAAGCGTCGTTAATCCAAGTTTGAATGGTATTTGGCAAATGCAAAAAACCAAGTATTACGCTATGGTTACTTGTTCCATCAATACTCTTGTTCCAAAATAAAATATATTCGTTTCCAAAAGATACATTTGCCAAAAGCAATGATATTAAAGTGCAAAAACAAAGTACAATACCAATGGCTTTACTATCATGAATAAATTCTTTTAAAGGATTTAAAAAAGTATGCCTTAGTATTTTAATTATCATGCCTCAAATCTAATAATTATTGAATGAAGTATTACATCATAGCAGGCGAAGCAAGTGGAGATTTACATGGAAGTAATTTAATAGCACAACTTAAACTGCTCGATAAAGATTTTGTTGCTAGATGTTGGGGTGGTGATTTAATGCATGCACAACAAGTAACTTTAGTAAAGCACTATAAAGACCTTGCATTTATGGGCTTTTTAGAAGTAATAAAAAACTTGCCTACCATTTTAAGAAATATAAGCTTTTGTAAAAAAGATATTTTAAGCTATAAGCCAGATGTGTTGATATTGGTAGACTATCCAGGCTTTAATTTACGTATTGCCGAATGGGCAAAAAAACAGGGTATTAAAGTGGTATACTACATTGCACCACAAGTTTGGGCTTGGAAAGCCAATAGGGTTAAAAAAATGAAGCAATGTATAGATGTAATGTTGTGTATTTTACCATTTGAAAAAGCATATTTTAAAAATGTTTGGAATTGGGATGTGGATTATGTTGGTCATCCGTTAATAGAAGTTGTAGATACATTTAAAAAGCAAAATAGTTTAATACAAAAAGAAGCAGTAATTGCAATATTACCAGGCAGTCGTAAACAAGAAATTGCCAAAAAACTACCCATCATGTTGCAAGTAAGTAAATTACTACCAACTTATAATTTTATAGTAGCAAAGGCACCTGGCTTAGAAGATGAATTTTATGCTCCGTTTTTAGAAGATTATAATAATGTAAGTACTGCAAATAATAAAACCTATGAGGTTTTAAGTAAAGCAAAAGCAGCTATTGTAACTAGTGGAACTGCAACTTTAGAAACAGCTTTGTTTAAAGTGCCAGAAGTGGTTTGTTATAAAACAAGTGGTTTAAGCTATGCTATTGGTAAACGTTTAATAAAAATTAAATTCATAGCTCTTGTAAATTTAATTATGGATAGATTAGTGGTAAAAGAGTTAATACAAGATGAATTAACACCAACTAATATTGCTAACGCTTTACAGCCATTACTTAATAGTAACTCCAAAGAAAGTATTCAACTAAACAAAGATTATCATGATTTATATCTTGAACTTAGTAAAGGTGGATTTGCTTCGCAGCAAGCAGCATCAAAAATTTGGACTTTTTTAAATTAGTTGGTTATGCTATTTGAAGACTTTTCTCTATTGATTGAAGTCTATTTCTGTAAGATTTTTATCTGCTGTTAGGTGCAAAGTTTGTAATCCTGCTAACATTGCTCCATCAATATTTTTTAACGTATCATCAATAAATAATGTTTCACTAGCTTTCAAATTTTGTTCGTTGATGATGTAGTTGTAAGATTCAATTGTAGGTTTTCTTAGTCCAATATTTTGGCTGTAATATGCCTTAATAAAATAATCGTTCAAGGGCTTTCTGCTTGGGTTTTCTTGATGATATTGTTTCATAAAGGCATCGTAATGAATACTATTGGTGTTGCTAAATAAGTAAATGTTGTATGCTTTACTAATATGCTCCAACCAATCTAATCTATCTTGCCAAAAGCTTCCTAGCATGGCATTCCAAGCAATTTCAATTTCATTATTTGATAAATTGGTATTGGTTAATACTCTAAATTTATTGTAAAATACTTCAGGTGTTATAGCTCCAATTTCAAGTTGTTCAAATAAGTCGTTACTAAAATCTTGCTTAAAAAAATCATCAAAATTTACAATACCTAAATCTTTAAAAGCCTGTGAAGTTTTTTGATAGTGAATTTTAATAAATACGCCGCCTAAATCGAAAATTATATTTTTTATCATATAACTATGCTATTTCCCAAACTTCTTTACCTCTTAACAATTTATCTAAATCGCCTTTACCTTTTTGAGCAATGATATCTTCAATTTGCATAGCCATTACATCTTCATAGCAGGGTCTTGTGGTTTGATAAAAAACGCCAAATGGTCGAGGCAAATGTTGTTCGTTAGTTGGGTTATCGTACATACGCACAAGGGTTTGTGCTTTGTAAAAATCTGCTTCGTCGTGTATCCATAAATCATCTAAGCTGTATTCATTCCCAATTTCTACAACTTGTGGTTTTAGTCCATCTAGTCTTACACCTTTATTGGCATTAGCACCAAACACTAAAGGTTTGCCATGCTCTGCAAATAATGCTTCATCGGGCTTTGAGCTTTTTTCTGTAAAAATTTCAAAAGCACCATCGTTAAAAATATTACAGTTTTGATAAATTTCTACAAAAGATGAACCAATATGTTGGTGGCTACGAATTAAAATTTGTTGTAAATGTTTTACATCTCTATCCATTGTTCTTGCAATAAAACTTGCATCTGCACCCATTGCCAATGCTAATGGATTAAAAGGATGGTCAATGCTGCCAAAAGGAGTACTTTTTGTAAGTTTATTTTCTTCTGAAGTGGGAGAATACTGACCTTTTGTAAGGCCATAAATTTGGTTGTTAAATACCAATAAGTTTACATTAAAGTTTCTACGAAGCAAATGAATAGTATGGTTTCCACCAATGCTCAAACTATCGCCATCGCCACTCACAATCCAAACACTTAAATCGGGGCGAGCTGCTTTTAAACCACTTGCAACTGCAGTTGCTCTTCCATGAATGCTATGCATGCCATACGTATTCATGTAATAAGGAAATCTGCTGCTACAGCCTATGCCACTTACAATTACAATGTTTTCTTTAGGCACACCAAGTGTGGGCATTATTTTTTGAACCTGTGCTAAAATACTATAGTCACCACAGCCAGGGCACCAACGTACTTCTTGGTCGGTGGCAAAATCTTTTGCTGTTAAATTTAATGGTGCAGCTACTTCGCTCATTACTTACAATTTTTGCAAATTTAATGAGGTATGATTAAAGCTAAGTGGGTTTTACTAATTTCGCAGACCGAATACATTTTTGATTGGGTAATTGGAAGATTGGTTGATATGTTAATTGGTTGATTGGGAGATTATTAAAATTTCTTAAATAATCAGTCAATAGTAAATCAATAAACAGTCAATCAATCAATCCTCAAATCAACCAATCATAAATAAATAAATGTTTCATGCCCGATATAATAAATTTACTGCCCGATAATATTGCTAACCAAATTGCAGCTGGTGAGGTTATACAACGCCCTGCAAGTGCTGTAAAAGAATTGTTGGAAAATGCTATTGATGCTGGTGCTACACAAATAAAAATGTTTATTACCGATGCTGGTAAAGCCTTAATTCAAGTAATTGACAATGGAAAGGGGATGAGCGAAACTGACGCTAGAATGGCATTTGAACGACATGCCACCAGTAAAATTCAAAAAATTGAAGACCTTTTTAGTATTAAAACCATGGGTTTTAGAGGCGAGGCTTTGGCCAGTATTGCAGCTGTGGCACAAGTAGAACTTAAAACCAAAAGAGCCGAAGATGCTGTTGGTACTTTTATTGAAATTGAAAATAGTAAAGTAACCAACCAAGAACCTTGTGCCACACCCAATGGCACAAGTATAAGCATGAAAAATTTATTTTTTAATGTGCCTGCTCGCAGAAACTTTCTTAAAAGCAACTCCGTAGAAATGAGGCATATTATCGATGAATTTATTCGTGTTAGTATGGCTTTTCCCAACATCTTTTTTTCTTTAAACAGCAATGGTCAAGAAGTTTTTCATTTAGAAATTGGAAGTATAAAACAACGAATTGTTCAAATTTTAGGCAATAATTACAATGCCAAGTTGGTTCAAGTTCAAGAAAAAACAGATTACTTAAACATTTATGGTTTTGTGGGTAAGCCTGAAACTGCCAAAAAAACTCGAGGCGACCAATATTTTTTTGTAAACAATCGTTTTATTAAAAGTGCTTATTTAAACCATGCTGTTACAAGTGCTTTTGGCGATATGATTAGCAAAGAAAGCTTTCCTAGCTATGTACTTTTTATTGATTTAGAACCACAGCAAATTGATATAAATGTTCATCCTACCAAGCAAGAAATTAAGTTCGAAGACGAAAAACTTATTTATGCTTTTGTACAAAGTGCTGTAAAGCATGCTTTGGCTCAATTTAGTATTGCTCCAACCTTAGATTTTACCCTTAATCCAAAAATTCAAAGTTTAGAAGCTGTATCACAACCTGTTCATCAAACCACAAAAGACGCCACCACTGCATCTACATTATATAAAACATTTACTCAAAAAAATCAAGCTCATTTTATAGAGCCCAACGAAAAAAGTGAGTTAGGTGCTTGGAAAACTTTTTTTACAAAAAGCCAAGATGATTTTAGTAAAGAAAATTCTTTTGCTTCGCAAGAAACAACGCAGCAGCAAATAATTTCATCGCCAGTACATACTTCAGCTTATAAGGCCATTACACAAATTCACAAAACTTATATAATTGCTACAAAGGATGAAGATTTTATCATCATTCATCAACAATTGGCACACGAAAGAATTTTGTACGAGAAGTATAGTAAAGCCGTTCATTTGCAACAACCAAGTGTACAAAAACTATTATTTCCAACCACTATGGAGTTAAGCAATGCAGATGGAATTTTAATGATGGATTTACTGCCCGAATTTAATAAACTAGGCTACGATATTGAACATTTTGGCAACAATAGTTTTGTGCTAAACGGCATACCAGCAGATGTTTTACATGGCGACGATAAACATCATATTGATTTGCTGTTAGAACAATTTAAGCATTTTAGCAGCGATATAAAATTTAGTAAGCGTGAAAAACTGATTCGTTGTTTGGCAAAACAACATGCCATAAAAGAAGGCACAGCACTAACTTTATCAGAAATTGAACAATTGGTAAACGATTTGTTTTTATGTGATGCACCAAATGTAAGTGCCTCAGGTAACCCTACTTTTTTAGAATTTAAAGAAGCGTATTTAGATAGAATGTTTGGTAGATAGTTTTTTATAGGTCATAAAGTCAACAGACATAAATTCATTGTGATTTATATTTTAGTTTTTTGTTTGCCAGCTTTTTGTAATACTATTTAGCTGTGGTTGTGTCACTCACTTCAACGCCACTAAATGAATTGAGCTTTTACTATATTATGTAATGTACGTGCCTATTCAAAAAATAACCAGTTGATGCTGTTATTCACCTTCTTTGGACGGGTTAGGGGTGGTTTTTTGTTTATAAATTCTCTATCTAAATTGGTATAAGAATTGCTTTTTTATTTTCTTTGAAGATATTGCTTTATAGTCTGACGCTTTGGAAGCGTCT
>JBMLOR010000149.1:14837-18400 GCA_049242865.1 Chitinophagaceae bacterium
TCTTTTAAACTACGCCAAACTCCAAAAGGACTAATTCCAAATTTCACTCTATGTGGATGAGAGCTTATTAAATCCCAAAGGTTTTTAATAATACTATCACAATTGCTTCTTCGCCAATCATCTTTACTTAAACCATTACCAAATTCACGATAGGTTTTTTCGTCGGGGAAATCTAAGCCTGCTACCTTGTATGGATAAAAATAATCATCCATGTGTAATCCATCTATATCGTATCGCTCAATTAAATCTCTAACTACACGAATTGTATGTTGCCTTACTTCAGGAACTCCAGGATTAGCCCATTTATGTTCGCCATAAGTTACAAACCAATCTGGTTTTATGTTGGTTAAATGTGCGGGTGAAGTTGGATTTTCTTTGTATTTAAAGGCTGCTCTATAAGGATTTATCCATGCATGAAACTCCATGCCACGTTTATGACATTCAGTTATCATAAATTCTAAAGGGTCGTAATATGGCGTTGGTGGTAAGCCTTGTGTGCCATTTAAGAAAATGCTCCAAGGTTCGTATTGGCTTGGAAACATGGCATCAAAGCTTGATCGTACTTGCATTACAATAGCATTCATGCCATTGGCTTTGTGAAAATCTATAATTTTTATAAATTCTAGTTTTTGGGAATCTACAGGCATCCCTCTACGACTAGGATAATCTATGTTAGCAACAGTAGCAATCCAAACCCCTCTAAATTCATGAGTTCTTAAAGTACTGTTATTTTGAGAAAATCCATGTGTTTTAAAAATTATAACAGAAGCCAAAAGAGCCAAGCTTTTTTTCATATTAATTGAACATTTATTGGATATTGAAATTTATTAATAAGCCCATTTTACCAAGGTTGCTCCCCAAGTAAAACCTCCACCAAAAGCAGCTAAAACAATATTGTCGCCTTTTTTTAATTGACTTTCCCATTCTACCAAACACATAGGAATTGTTGCAGCAGTGGTGTTGCCATACTTGTTAATGTTTATCATTACCTTTTCTTTAGCCAAACCCATTCTATTTGCAGTAGCATCAATAATTCTAAGGTTTGCTTGGTGTGGAACAAGCCAAGCAATATCATCGCCGGTTAAGTTGTTTTTTTCTAGTAATTCAGCACTTACATCTGCCATACCTTTTACAGCAAACTTAAACACAGATTGCCCCTCTTGGTAAGCAAAATGTTCTTTAGCCATTACAGTTTCTATAGTTGCAGGTTTAACTGAGCCACCTGCTTTCATGTGTAAAAACTTACCACCACTGCCATCGCTTCTCAACAAACTATCTTGTACACCAAAACCTTCGGTGTTTGGTTCAAGTAAAACTGCAGCAGCTGCATCGCCAAATAAAATACAAGTATTTCTATCGGTATAATCAACAATAGCACTCATTTTATCGGCACCTACAACAATTACTTTTTTGTATCGGCCACTTTCAATAAAACTTGTACCTGTAGTTAATGCAAATAAAAAACCACTACAAGCAGCAGCTAAATCAAAGCCAAAAGCATTTGTAGCTCCAATTTTATCGCCAATAATGTTGGCTGTTGCAGGAAAAACATGGTCTGGAGTTACTGTTGCACAAATAATACAATCAATTTCAGTAGCATCAATTCCTCGTTTTTGTAATAGTTGTTGTATTGCAGGAACTGCTAAATCACTGCTTCCTTTGCCTGGTTCTTTTAAAATTCTACGTTCTTCAATTCCTGTTCTGGTTCTAATCCATTCGTCGTTGGTATCAACCATTTTTTCGAGATCAAAATTTGTTAATTTAGTTTCAGGAGCATATCCACCAACAGCAGTAATTGCAGCAGTAATTTTTTGCATATACAAAATTAGATTTGAGTAGCAAATGTAAGTGATTGGTTTTTTTTGAAAGTACTTTGATTAAATAATTGATTTTTAATAAATTGGATTAAAGTTGGATGATTTTTAAAATTTAATTCGTGGGAAAGCTAAATTGTAAATCAAAACAATTTCTTACGAGTTTTTGGGTGTATTTAGCTTTTACTTATTTAAAATTTCCAAAACTGTTCCAAGTAAAACATTTGTGCCTAAAGCCAAATCTTCGTAAGATGAATATTCTAATGGATTATGACTTATGCCATCTTTACTTCTTATGAAAATCATTCCATAATCTGTAGCATAAGATAGTGGTAAAGAATCGTGAAATGGACCACTCATAATTTCTGGGGCATCGAGGTTAAGTTTGTTACACTCTTGGTGAATAATTTCTTTAATCCAGTTGGCACAATATCGAGGTTCATTGTTGGTATCTTCAGAAATGGAATAGGTGAGATGATGTTTGGTTGTAATTTCATCAATTTTTTGGCGAAGTTGATGTTCGTATTTATTTCTTCTTTCAATATCAATATCTCGTAAATCGATGGTCATTGAAATTTCTTCGGCAATAATGTTTCTGCTTGCAGGAAAAACATTTAAAGTGCCAACAGTGCCAACTGTTGGAGCTCCTGGAACTTGTGTTGCAATTTGATTAAGAGCTACAATAATTTCAGCCGCCCCAAGCATAGCATCTTTACGTAAATGCATAGGTACACTGCCAGCGTGGCCTGCCATTCCTTTAAGTTTTAAAGTCCACCATAATGGGCCAGAAATTCCTGAAACCACTGCAATGGGTTTATTGGCAACATCTAAAACAGGGCCTTGTTCTATGTGTAATTCGAGGAAACAAAAAATGCTGCCGGGTTTGTATTCATCTTCTTTAAACTTGGTAATATCGCAGCCAAAATCTTTAAGGGCTTGAGCTCTTGTGATGCCATCTTTATCTTTTCGTTGCAAATCAGTTTCGTCAATTTTTCCAAGAATTCCTTTGCTGCCAAATAAGCCTTTATTAAAACGCCAACCTTCTTCATCAGCAAATGAAATAATTTCTATAGAACGATTTGGAGTGATATTATTTTCTTTTAATGTAGTGGCCACCTCTATTGCACAAAGTACGCCTGCTACACCATCAAATCTTCCACCATAAGGCTGAGAGTCTAAATGAGAGCCCATCATTAAAACAGGCAATGAAGCATCTTTACCTTCTAAACGACCAATTAGATTTCCAAAATTGTCAATCTTGGTTTTCATTCCAGCTTCGTGCATCCACGATGCAGCCAATTCAAATGCTTTTTTTTCTTCTGGTGAATGTGCAGGTCGATTGGTGCCTGTTTCCCCTATTTTGCCAATGAGACTCATAGCCTCAAAATGTTGTTGTAAACGAGTTGAATTGATTTGCATTTTTTTCTCACAAAGGAACAAAGAATACTAAGTTCACTATGAATTTTTAAAATTTAAAAAAATTGTTTATTCATTAAAATTTGAAACATAAAAACTGTTCAATAGAATTACAAAAGTTGAACGGTGCCAACGCCACTGAAGTTTAATAGCAGCACAAATGCTTGGACAACAACAAAAATTAAATTGCGAAGCAATTAAAACATTCAACATTTATAATTCAACAAAATACTTAATGATCATTTAAAGGTCTGCCTTCAGCTTGCCACATTTTCCAGTTGATATATTCTGGGGCAACACGATGTTCTTCCATTGTTATACAATTATCAACAG
>JBMLOR010000150.1:0-47207 GCA_049242865.1 Chitinophagaceae bacterium
CTGCTATTGGTAAACAATATATTTTGAGTTGCAGCCATGTGGGAACGAAGATAGGTTTTAACCACATAGACATAATATGTACATACATATGGGCTTGGATGTTTATTAATTAATGTTAGATGGAAAAATAATGTGGTGGAATGTTATATTAAGATAACTACTATTTACTTTAAATTTGATAATATGAAAAAATCGATTATTCTTTTATCCATAACTTTTATGCTAAGCTTTCATTTTTGTATTGCACAAAACATAAATAATCAAGAGAGTAGTATAACTTATCTGATCAAAAAATCGCAAAACAAGCTTCTTGAATTTGACTATGAAGGTGCTTTAGAAGATTGTGAAGCTGCAATTGCAGTTTGCCCAACTTGCAGTAGTCCATATTTTCAACAAGTAGTTATTTATACAGTAGGAAAAAAATATAATGAAGCTGAGAAAGCTCTAAAAAAAGCATGTAAACTTAGCACAAATATAAAAGATAATATACGCCATAAGGTTTATTTAAATTATTATAGTGGTAAAGTTGACGATGCTTTTGCTTTACTTAAAGATGAGATTGACAAAGACACTACTAAACAAAATCTTGCATATTGGTACGACTTAAGAGCAAGTTATTTTACTTATGAAAAAAAATATAAACTAGCTTATAATGATTATTGTAAAATAATGTCAATGTACCCCAATAATAACAGAATATTGGCACTAATGATTATTCATGAAATTCATGTAAATGAAAAAGAAAAGTACGAACAACACATGAAAGAATTTACTTTCAAAGAAAACGGGAAAGACAGTGCTTCAATATTTTACAATAAAGGATTATTTGGCTACTATCTCAAAGATTACAATACTGCTTTAATTAACTTTAACTGTGCGTTACAAGTAAAAAAAGATATGAATCAAGCTTTAATATTAAAAGCAGTGAATTTAGCTTTGATAAACAAATTTGACAGTGCACTTTATTGTATTAATAAAGCTTTAGAAAAACACAAAAACAATGCATATATACTTTATAATAGAGGTTTTATTTACACACTAGCAGGAAATTTTGATAGTGCAATTGTTGACTTAGAAAAGTCGATAGCTTTAAACGAAAAAGACCCACATCCTTATAATAGTTTGGCATACATTTATTCTAAAATAGATATTCAAAAATCTAAAGCGTATCAACAAAAAGCTAATGAGGTTGGTGGTAAAGAACATGTACACTACTGGAAGTTAGACTATTAGCCTATAAAAATTTAATTGGAATTAATAAAAAAACCAACGTAATAAAATTTCTTTTCCATTGGGATACAACATTCCAAAAAAACCAAAACAATAAAATATTACCAGCCAACTCTTTTGAAATGCAAACTATTTTCAAAAATTTTATTCTACTATTGTACCCAACAGTTTCTTGGTAAAGAATTACAAAAAACCTTTGCTTTCTTTGTATCCTTAGTGCCTTTGTGTGAAAAAAAATTATATGGAAAAAAAACTATTTCTGCTCGATGCTTATGCTTTAATTTTTAGGGCGTATTATGCTTTAATTCGTAACCCAAGAATTACTTCTAAAGGAAAAAATACTAACGCCCAATTTGGTTTTACCAATACTTTGTTAGAACTCATTAACAAAGAAAAACCCACCCATTTGGCAGTGTGTTTTGATGTAAGTGGTCCAACAGTACGAGACGAAAAATATGAGTTTTACAAAGCCAATAGGCAAGAAACACCTGAAGATATTAGAGCCGCTGTGCCAGATATTAAAAAAATTATTGAAAGCTTTAATATTCCTGTAATTGGTATTGAAGGGTACGAAGCAGATGATGTAATTGGTACTTTGGCTTGGAAAGCACACGATGCAGGATATGAAGTTTTTATGGTTACGCCCGATAAAGATTATGGTCAATTAGTACGTGATGGAATTTACATGTACAAACCAAGTTATGGTGGCGGTGATGTAGAAATTTTAGGCCCTAAAGAAGTTTGTGAAAAATGGGATATTCAACGTGTAGACCAAGTAATTGATATTTTAGGATTAATGGGCGATGCTGTAGACAATATTCCTGGGATTAAAGGAGTTGGTGAAAAAACTGCTGCTAAACTTTTAAAAGAATATGATACCCTTGAAGGCGTTTTAGAAAACAAAGATGCCATTAAAGGTGCTTTGGGCGAAAAAGTACGTGCTGGCGTGGAAGATGCCATCATGAGTAAAATGTTGGCAACCATTATAACCGATGTGCCTGTTGAGTTTCATGAAGAAAATTTTAAACTTACTGAATGGAACAAAGCATCTTTAAAAGAAGTTTTTGAAGAGTTAGAATTTAGAACTTTAGCAAAAAGAATATTGGGCGAAACTCCTGTTGTAAATGAGCAAAAAGATTTGTTTGGTAATCCTGTTAATCAAACATCAATCACTAAAAAAACTACGCCAAAAGTTGAAACTATTCAAAGCCCTTCTACAGTAGGGGTTGGGGAGGCAAGGCACGGAAGCATTGCACTTCCTTCATTCCTTCAAAACTTAGCACAAGCAAACGATTCTGAAAATGAAGGTTCTGATTCCCCTCCTTTGGAGGGGCATGGGTGGGCTTCTTCTTCATTCAAAACTATAAATGATGTAGAACACTCTTATCATCTTATAGACTCTAAGGAAAAAATTGCTGAATTGCTGAATTTACTAATGGTCGAATCAGAGATTTGTTTTGATACCGAAACCACCCATATTGATGCTAATGAAGCTGAATTAGTGGGTATGAGTTTTAGCATTACACCACACGAAGCATACTATGTTCCTTGCCCTGCAAACCAAGATGAAACTAAAAAACTTCTTCAACTTTTTGAACCCTTATTTACTTCTTCAACTATAACTTGGATAGGTCAAAACCTAAAATACGATTTGCTAGTATTAAAATGGTATGGAATTGAATTAAAAGGAAACATTTGCGATACCATGCTAATGCACTATGTAGTTGAGCCCGAAGGCAAAAGAAGCATGGATGTTTTAAGCCAACAATATTTAAACTATGATCCCATTTCTATCGAAGCTTTAATTGGCAAAAAAACACGAAAAACCAGCAATAAAATTGGGGAGCTTGGTTTAGATGCTGCTTCTCAAAAACAAGGTAATATGAGAGATGTTGAGGTAGAAATTGTAAAAGATTATGCAGCCGAAGATGCTGATATAACGTTGCAACTAAAACAAAAACTATTTCCGCTATTAAAAGAAAAAGAAGTAGAAAAGGTTTTTAATGAAGTGGAGAACCCTTTGGTAAAAGTATTAACAGCTATGGAGTTTGAAGGCGTAAAAGTAGATGTTGATTTTTTAAATGAATACAGCAAACTACTCGAAGTAGATGCAAAAAGAGCAGAAGAAAGTGTGTACGAACAAGCAGGGGTAAAATTTAATTTAGCAAGTCCAAAGCAGTTGGGCGAAGTATTGTTTGATAAAATGCAATTAGATACATCTGCTAAAAAAACCAAAACTGGTCAATACCAAACAGGAGAAGATGTATTACAAAAGTTAGCTGCTAAAGGGCATCAAATTGTAGAAGATATTTTAGTGTTTAGAGAACTTACAAAGTTAAAATCAACTTATGTAGATGCTTTGCCAAAGTTGATTAATAGTAAAACTGGTCGTGTGCATACCAGCTATGCACAAGCAGTTGCAGTTACTGGAAGGTTGAGCAGCAATAATCCTAATTTGCAAAATATTCCTATTCGTACAGATAGAGGAAAAGAAATAAGAAAAGCCTTTATTCCCAGAGATAAAAACAGAATTTTAGTAAGTGCCGATTACTCGCAAATTGAATTAAGAATTGTAGCAGCCATAAGTGGCGACCCAAATATGTGTGAAGCCTTTAGATTAGGAAAAGATATTCATACAGCCACAGCTGCAAAAGTGTATAACATACTTGAAAGTGAAGTAACTAAAGAAATGCGTTATAAAGCCAAAAGTGTAAACTTTGGAATTATTTATGGGCAAGGTGCATTTGGGTTAGCCGATAATTTGGGCATTAGTCGAACTGAAGCAAAAGAAATTATTGATAACTACAAAAGGGAGTTTGCAAGCATTCAAAAGTATATGGATGATACCATCAACTTTGCTCGTGAAAATGGCTATGTAGAAACTTTAATGGGCAGAAAACGTTGGTTGAGAGATATTAATTCATCAAATTTTACCGTTCGAGGCTTTGCTGAACGCAATGCCATTAACAGCCCAATACAAGGCACAGCAGCCGATATGATTAAATTGGCGATGATAAAAATACAAGCACAACTAGAAAAGGAAAAACTGCAAAGCAAAATGATTTTGCAGGTACACGATGAATTAGTGTTTGATGCTGTGCCAGAAGAGTTAGACATTTTAAAACCATTAATTTTAGGAGGAATGAAATCGGCTTTGCCTTTGCCAAACGATGTGCCAGTTGAAGCAGAATTGGGTATGGGTAGTAATTGGTTAGATGCACATTAAAAAATAGTTTTATGCTTATAGTTTATGGCTCAAGAAAAGCTCAAATTTGCCAAGAGGAGTTAATGATTTATTGTCCTTCTTGTGAAACCGATGCTTTTGCAGATGTTTGGATTACTAGTGTTTATTTTCATGTTTTTTTTATTCCTTTTTTTCCTTACGATAAAGAGATAAATTCTATTTGTGATAAGTGTGGACTTAAAAGGTATGAAATTCCATTTGATACAAATGCTATAAAAAATGAAGTTGAGTTAAAGGGTAAGTTTAAGCATCCTTTATATACCTACACTTTGTCTGCACTTTTAGTTATCTTGATAATTTTAATTATTATTGTTGCACCAAAATAGATAATTGTAAATAATAATTAGTTTCATTATTTAGATATAAAACATAATTAACTGTTGACAACAAAATATTACAAAATATGAAAAAAACACTACTTGCCTTACTTACACTAGTAAGCCTAATTGCTACAGCTCAAACACCAAAATACACGATTAGCGAAGAAATTAAGCTAAAGCAAAAGTATGGTGTACCATCTATTGTACATGCAGACAACTCAGGTACATATTTAGCTACACATGTTACAAAAGTTAATTCTTCTTTTATGTTCTTCATTCCGTTTAGCTACAACGTTGGTTCTGAAATATTAATAAAAATGAATGATAAACTCAGCAAAGAATTTATGGTTGATTTTGATAAAGAACTAAAAGGCAAAAGCTTTAACCAATACTATTTTCATAATGATAAAATTTGGCTCTTTGCAACTGAATATCTAAAAAAAGAAGATCTTGAAAATCTTTATAGTATAGAAATAGATAAAAATACAGGAGCAGTAATTGGAGAATGGCAGCTTATAAAATCTTGGTTTAAAACCAACAAAAAACAAAATTCTGAAATTGAAATTACTCCTAATGCAGATAATTCAAAGTACATAATTTCAAACTATTTAAATACCGATGGAACCCATCAATTCGATGTAAGTGTTCACGATCAAACTTTTAAGCCACAAGGAAAATCTTTTAATTTAAAAAACGAGTTTGACCCGGCTTACGTTAAGATTTCTGACCTTCTTTTCACTAAAAGCAATCATATTGTTTTGATAGCCAAAGTTTATGAAGATGTTCCATACAAAAGAAAAACAAAAAAAGAGTTTAAAGAAAATATTGTACGAGTGTATGATATGAAAGGTAAGGTTTTACACAAACTAAAAACCGAACAAGATAATTTGTTTTTGCACGAAAGTAAAGCTACAGAAATGGAAGGTTTAATTTATATGGTAGGCAATTATGGCGAAAAAAGAGGTGCAGAAGTAAAAGGCAGCTTGATACAAATTTTAAATCCTGCAACAGGGCAAATTACATTAGCATCAAAACAAAGCATTGATGCTAATGTATTAGAAAATAATACCACCGACTCGGATGACCTTGAAGAAAAAAAGGAAATGGAAAAAGAAGAAAAAGAAAAAAAGAAAGAGGATGACAATGGTATAAGTGCTTTATGGTTTAAAAAATTTACTAGAGATGCCGATGGTAGTAGTTACACCTTTAGTGAAGAAAAAAAAGTATATCATTATGTTGTAACACGATCAAAAACTACAGGCTTTGGAGCAAATGCGGTAACTACTTATACCACAATGGATTATACGGATATTGATTGTAAAAATATAGTAATTAAAAAATTAGACAACGCTGGAAATGCTATTTGGACAGTTACAATTCCAAAGTTTCAGAGAGAGTCACAAGCTGGTCGGCATTATTTAAATGACTTGGATGATTTAGGTAATTTCCAAGAATCAACTTCATTTGTTCCAAGATATTCGAGTTTTTATTCTTTTCAAACAAAAAACAAAATTTACCTTGTTTTCAATGATCACATTAAAAACGAAAATGTAACTCAAAAAACTCAAAAAATTAAAGCAGCTTTTGGTTTTGGTAAAAGAACTAGCACGTATGTATTGGAGGTTGATAAAGTAACAGGTGCTTTAACTAGAACTACTTTGTTTAATAATAAAGAGTTATTGCCAGTAGTAAGGAGAGGAAAAGTATATGAAAAATCGGCTTATTTTATAACTGAAAAATTCGGCTACTTTTCAAAAACTGAGTTTAAAATTGTTAAACTTTCTATGGATTAACAACTTAATTAAATCATGAACATTTCTATACAACGATTTAACAAAAGTAATGCAGCACAGCTAAGTGCCATATCTAAAAAAACTTTTTATGATACCTTTACTGGCACTTGTACTGAGGAAGATATGCAATGGTTTTTAGAAAAGTATTTTAACGAAGAGGGCTTTTTTAAAGAACTTGACAACGATAACTTTTTTTGCTATGCAGCCATTATAAATAATGAAGTTGCTGGGTTTATTAAGTTTAAAGAAAGTAGCACCGATTTTACTATTTCTACCAACCTAAAATCAATTGAACTAAAAAGTTTGTATGTAGATGTGCCTTATCATGGTAAAGGTGTAGCTCAAGTATTAATGAATTGTTTGTTACAGCATGTAAGCGATTTTAATTATCAACTCATTTATTTAAGTGTTTGGGAGTACAATTTTAAAGCACAAGCATTCTATAAAAAATTTGGATTTGAGCCTAGTGGCTTTACCAATGATTTCCCTATTGGCAATACCCCACAAACCGATTTTTGGTATTGGAAAAAGATTTTAAATTAATTTTTAATGTTTTTATAATAATTCTCGAAGCATAGTTTGTTTACTATAGTTCATATTTGAGGTGTAAATAAAATAACAAATTATGAGGAAATTTCTATTAAACTTTTTAATAGTGGCACTGCCATTATTGTCTGTAGCACAATCAACGCTTACAGGTACAGTCAAAAACAAATCAAATCCCGTTGTGGGTGCTAGTGTATCGGTTAGCCCAAGTGGCAAAACTACTGCAACCGATGCTAGTGGTAAGTTTAAGCTATCGTTAGCGAGTGGTGTTTATAAAGTTACAGTATCTTACGTAGGCTTTACTACTACAACAGTAAGTGTTACTTTAAACTCAAACGAAACAAAAGACATTTCAGTTGAATTAGAAGAAGGTGTAAGCAGCACTCAAGAAGTAGTAGTTGTTGGTACACGTAGTGCTCCAAGATCAAACACAAATTCGCCATTACCTGTTGATGTATTTCAATCAAAAGATTTAACTTCTACAGGTCAGGTAAGTTTTGATAAAGCTTTACAGTACAGAGTTCCATCTTTCAATACAGTTCAAACACCTGTTAACGATGCAACCTCGTTATTAGACCCTTATGAAATTCGTAACATGGGGCCAAGCAGAACTTTAATTCTTATCAATGGAAAAAGAAAAAACATGAGTTCATTGGTGTATGTACAAACTTCTCCAGGACGTGGCGAAACTGGTGCAGATATTTCTGCCATTCCTACAGAAGCTATTAAAAGTGTTGAAATTTTAAGAGATGGTGCATCGGCACAATATGGTTCAGATGCTATTGCAGGTGTAATGAACATTACTTTAAAAGATAAAGCAGAATATGGTTCTGTAATTATTAATGGTGGCGTTACCCACAAAGGTGATGGTGGAAGCTATGGTGTAGCATTAAACAATGGAAAACAATTTGGAAAAAATGGTTTCTTAAACTATACAGTTTCTTTATCACAAGTAGAATTAGCTAATCGTCCTGGTAAAGTAGATGCAAGAGCAGATGCTGATAATAATATTGGTTTTGGTGTGCCTTTGGCAACAGTGCAATCTTTCTTAAATACACGTCCTGATGGAGGTAACATCAATGGTTCTCCAAAAACAACAGCTGCTAAGTTTTTAGTAAATGGTTCTATTCCTTATGGCGATAATGAATCGTTTTATTTTAATGCAGCTTATGTTTATAAAAAAGTTAATAGCTATGCAAACTATAGAACTCCATATTGGAAAGATAGAGCATCTAACCCGCAATTAGCTTTACTTGGCCCAAATGTTGGTTTAACTGAAGGATATGTTCCAACTTTTGAAGGTACAATGAGCGACTACAACGCAACAGTTGGTTTTAAATCAAAATTAGGTACTTGGAATATGGATGCTAGTTTAACAACTGGTGGAAATAGTATGGATTTTGATGTAAGAAATACCGTAAACTTTGGTTTAGGCATGGCTTCTCCAATTGAATTTAAACCTGGAGGATTTGCATTTAACCACTTAGTAGGCAACGTTGATATTACTAAGCAAGTAGCAGATAACTTAAGTGTTGCTTTTGGTACTGAGTTTAGAACAGAAGCTTTTACAATGGTAAGAGGTGATAGTGCATCTTATGTAAGAGGTGGAGCAAACTCTTTTCCTGGTTTTCAGTTAGATAACAAAGATTTTAGAAGTACTCGTTTTAACATTGGTTTTTATGGAGATATTAGCTACGATGTTTCAAAAGACTTTTTAGTTAACGCTACTTTAAGAAGTGAAAACTATAGTGATTTTGGAAACGCTTTTGTTTGGAAAGTTAGCTCAAGATACAAATTGATGGATGATAAATTAACTTTAAGAGCATCTGCAAGTACAGGGTTTAGAGCTCCATCTTTGCACCAAACTTCATTACAATTATCACAAGCTAGCTTTTTGCCAGGTGGTGCAATTGTAGTTGAAGGTATTATTAACAATGGTAGTGCACAAGCAAAAGCTTTAGGCGTTGAAAAATTAAGAGCTGAAAAAAGTGACAACTTTACTTTTGGCTTAGGATTAAAACCAAATAAAGATTTAAGCATTACTGTTGATTACTACAGCATTAAAGTAAAAGATCGTATAGTTTTAGGTTCAAAACTTAATACTTCGGTTGGTAGAGTTTCTTTCTTTACAAATGGTATAACTACACAAACCAATGGTATTGATTTTGTAATTACTCAAAGAAATATTGCCTTAGGTAAAGGAAAACTTACTGCTAATTTAGCTGGTAACATTACCACTACAAATGAATTAGTGGGTGGATTAACTGGCGGTGTAAGAAACCCTGCTGTAATTGCTGGTACAGGACAATCAATTTTTGATGCAACACAAGAAGCTTTGTTGTTGAGCAGCCGCCCAAGAACTAAAGTTATTTTTGGATTAGATTATAAAATAGGTAAAGTAAACATCAACTTAAACAATACTTATTTTGGTAAAACAACTTTCCATCAAGATGGTATTAACAGTGATTTAAACACTGAGTTTATTCCAAAAATTGTTACTGATTTAGGGGTGAATATCGATTTCTCTAAAAAATTAAACTTTGCATTAAATGTAAATAACATTTTAAATGTAATGCCTGAGTGGAAGTTTGTTGCATTAAACAGCACAGGTGCTGCTTATATTGCAAATGCCAATAATTTATGGGAGCAAACTAACTTGCTAACCTTTAATGGTCGTTATAGCAATGTAACTTACGATGGCTCACATTTTAGCCAATTAGGTACATTGTATCAAGCAACTTTAACTTTTAAATTCTATTAATAAATAGTAGTAATTTTTTATAAAAAGGCTGTCTAAAAAAGGCAGCCTTTTTTTGTAAAGCAACATCTAAATAATTGCTAAATTCTTGTACTTTCACACATCAATAAAACTAGCTTTTTATGGCCATGTACGATAGTGATTTAATCACCAACCACTCCTTTGATTTAAATTATATTCCACCATATTTACAACAAGCACAATGGGCCGAAATGATTGAACTTAAAAAAACAATCCATCAACTATCTAAAAAACTCCATAAAAAAATTTCAATTTTAGATATTGGTGTAGGCAATGCAAGAGTTCCATTGCAGTTAAGTGGTATACCAGAAATATGGAATTGTATTGAAAAATATGTAGGTACCGACAATGCCATGAACTGCGTAAATATTGCCAAGCAAGTGGTTATAGATAACAAATTAAACGATAAGGTTGATATTGTTTTGCTTGATGCTGAAGATTTGGCAAGTACACCAAACAGCTATGATATGATAATTACAACTTGGTTTACAGGTGGAAATTTTTATCCTTCAACCTACAGTTTTACTGAAATAGAAAACCATTGGCAACCAATTGATTTAACGTTTAATCCAAAATTTGATAAGGTTTTTTCTACTGCTTTTAATTTATTGAACAAACATGGATTACTTGTTTTTGGTGCTTTGTATTTAAATAACGATGCCACAAGAATTAAGCAAGAGAATGCATACAAACAAATGGGCATGACTGTAATTACAAACCCAAAAGATGATTATACAGCAACCAAAGAAGGGTTTTGGTCGCAACGATTTACGCCAAACTTATTGCAGCAATACCTGCATTTTGCAATACCACAAAATATTTTTATTACACCTTTAGATACTTATGATTATGCCGTACAAGTGGTAGCACAAAAACATTAAGCATTTGTTTTGCCAGGATAAACTTGTAAAGCAGCAGCTAAACAATCCATTGCAGCATGTATAGCTTCTACATTTAACACATAAGCCAAACGAACTTCTTGTTTGCCTAAACCTGCTGTGCCATAAAAACCTGTTGCAGGTGCTAGCATTAATGTTGCTCCATTATGGTTAAAACTTTCGAGCAACCATTGGCAAAAAATATCGCTATCATCAATAGGTAATTTTGCCATAGCATAAAATGCACCACCAGGATTAGGGCAAAAAACTCCAGGCATAGCATTTAATCTTTCAACTAAAGTATCTCTTCGTAATTTATACTCAGCTTTAGTGGCATTAAAATAATCTGCAGGCAAATCAATTGCAGCTTCACCAGCAATTTGTGCAAAGCTTGGTGGGCTAAGGCGAGCTTGTGCAAACTTCATAGCGGCCTCGTATAAGGCTTTGTTTTTAGTAACAAAAGCACCAATTCTTCCACCACAAGCACTATATCTTTTACTTATGGTATCCATAATTACAACATGGTCGTCTATACCTATAAGATGCATAGCACTTGTTTGTGTACCTGTGTAGCAAAATTCTCTATATGCTTCGTCGCTAAATAAATATAAGTTGTGTTTTAGAACTAAATCTTTAAGCTGTTGCATTTCCTCAGGTGTATATAAATATCCTGTAGGATTGTTAGGGTTACAAATTACAATTGCTTTGGTTTTTGGAGTAATTTTTTTCTCCATTTCTGCAATAGGCGGTAAAGCAAATCCATTTTCTATGTATGAAGTTACAGGTACAACTTTTACGCCAGCAGCAACTGCAAATCCATTGTAATTTGCATAAAATGGTTCAGGAATAATTACTTCATCACCTTCATCCAAGGCAGCCATAAAGCCAAATAAAATAGCCTCACTTCCTCCTGTGGTTATAATTATTTGGTTGTGGTTTACATCAATTCCTACAGATTTATAATAAGTAACCAGTTTTTTTCTATAGCTTTCATTACCTGCACTATGGCTGTATTCTAATACTTTAAAATCACTATTTCTTACAGCATCTAACACTAGTTTTGGTGTTTCAATATCGGGCTGACCAATGTTTAAGTGATACACTTTTGTACCATTTTTTTTAGCAGCCTCTGCAAACGGTACTAATTTTCTTATTGGCGAAGCAGGCATTTGTAGCCCACGATTACTTATTTGTAGCATGCTGCAAATATAATAGTTGATACTAAGTTGTTATGGCGTTTATTACTAAACAGGTTTTTTAGCAATTACTTGTAAAACTTTTAATTATTTGTAGTGTTATGTTGTTATGACAAACATTTTTGGCGAAAAATTACAATGTTGCTGTACAAAACCTTTAACAGGCTTTTATAGAGATGGATTTTGTAGAACTGATAAGTTTGATACTGGTACTCATGTAGTATGTGCCATAGTAACTCAGGAATTTTTAGATTTTTCTTTGAGCAGAGGGAACGATTTAATTACACCTAAGCCCCAATATAATTTTCCAGGGTTAAAGGCTGGCGATAAATGGTGTTTATGTGCTTTGAGATGGAAAGAAGCTTTTGAAGCCGGCGTTGCTCCTAAAGTTGTTTTAGAATCCACTGCCGAAGAAGTTTTGAACTACATTAACATAAACGATTTAATTTCACACGCCCACAAAAATGAGTCCATTTAACTTCAATAATACCTATTTATCGCTTCCTCAAAGCTTTTACAGCTTTGTAAAACCCAATCATTTACCAAATGCCGAGCTAGTACTTTTTAATACAACATTGGCAAATGATTTGAGTATTGACACTGAAAACAAAGCAGCTATTGAAGAAGTTTTGTTCGGAAAAAACGAAACTGTTAATCAACACTCCTTTGCACAAGCCTATGCAGGTCATCAGTTTGGAGGATTTAACATGCTTGGTGATGGTAGAGCAATTGTATTGGGCGAACACTTAGATTTAAATAATAATAGATTCGACATTCAACTTAAAGGTGGAGGAAGAACGCCTTACTCAAGAGGTGGCGATGGAATGGCTACTTTAAAAGCTATGCTAAGAGAGTATTTGATTAGCGAGGCTATGTATTACCTAAACATTCCAACTTCTCGTAGCTTGGCAGTTGTGCTAACAGGAGAAAATGTGTACAGACAAACCATGCAACAAGGAGCCATGGTTGCAAGAGTTATGAAAAGCCACATTCGTATTGGTACTTTTGAATTTGCAAGTTATTTAACTAACAAAGAACATGTAGAGGCCTTATTAAACTACACCATCAACAGGTTATATCCTCAATTAAAAAACGAAAAAAACAATGCTATTGCATTGTTGCAACAAGTAATGCAACAACAAATAAGCCTTGTATGTAATTGGATGAGGGTAGGATTTATACATGGTGTAATGAATACTGATAATGTTGCCATAAGTGGCGAAACTTTTGATTATGGCCCGTGTGCTTTTATGAATAGTTATAACCCTGCAACAGTATTTAGTAGTATAGATACAGAGGGAAGATATGCTTTTGGAAACCAGCCCAATATTATAAAATGGAACTTAATAAAGTTAGCACAAGCTTTGTTGCCTGTTATTCATGAAGATAGTAAAGCAGCAGTTGCTATGGTGCAAGAAGTATTTAAGCACTACGATAGCCAATGGTTTGATGCGTATTACAATATGATGCTTAATAAAATTGGTATTGAAAATAAAACACTTAAAGAAAGGATTTTAGTAGATGAATTGTTAGAAATAATGAAACAACAAAAACTAGACTATACCAACACTTTCAACACTTTAACCAATACTTTACTTATCGATGAGCCAATTAATATTTCACTAGCCAATTGGAAAGAAAAATGGCTGCAAAGTGTAGCTAAAAACACAAATGGTTTTGAAGCTGCCAAAGAGTTAATGCAACAAAACAATCCAGTTTTTATTCCAAGAAATCATAAAGTAGAAGCAGCACTCGAGAATGCTTGTGATGGTGATTTTACAACATATAATTTATTGTTGCAAGTTATGAGCAACCCTTACACCTATCAACCAAATGCTGAAGAATTTTTAAATGCACCAAGTGAAATTTTTGAAAACAGTTATCAAACTTTTTGTGGAACTTAAGCTTTAATAACTTTCACTCTCGTTAGGAAAACTTCCACCACGCACATCACCAACATATTGTTGAATTGCAGATGTTATTTGCTCGCCAAGGTTAGAATATTGACGTAAAAAACGTGGTTTAAATTCTGTATTAATACCCAACATATCGTGCATAACTAAAACTTGTCCATCACAGTGTGGGCCTGCACCAATGCCAATGGTTGGTATACTTACACTTTCACTCACTTCTTTTGCTAAAGCTGCAGGAATTTTTTCTAGCACCACAGCAAAACAGCCAGCTTCTTCGAGCAGTTTAATATCAGTTTTAAGCTTTGAAGCTTCAGCTTCTTCTTTTGCACGTACAGTATAAGTGCCAAACTTATAAATACTTTGTGGCGTAAGCCCCAAGTGCCCCATTACAGGAATACCAGCACTTACAATTTTTTTAATACTTTCTACAACCTCTTCACCACCTTCTAGTTTTATGCTATGACCACCAGATTCTTTCATAATTTTTATAGCACTTGCAAGAGCAATATCACTATTACTTTGATAAGTTCCAAAAGGCATATCCACAACTACCAAACATCTATTTATACCCCTTACAACACCTTGTGCATGATAAATCATTTGGTCTAATGTAATAGGCAAAGTTGTTTCGTGGCCAGCCATAACATTACTTGCACTATCGCCAACTAAAATTACATCTATACCAGCAGCATCAAAAAGCTTGGCAAAGCTAAAATCGTATGCAGTGATCATAGCAATTTTTTCGCCTGCATCTTTCATTCTTTTTAAAGTATGAGTTGTTACTTTTTTTACTTCTTTGTGTATAGACATGGTATTGATGATTGATGATTTATTGATTGGTTGATTTACTATTAATTAAAGTAAAATTTTAATACACCCTTTTTTGTTTACCACTTTCAAAATCTTTGAAAATAAAACTACCTAAATTATCTAATCCTGCAAAATAGGCTTTGCCATTATTGGTTTCGGTAAACTCTTGTACAAATTTTTGTAAATATGGGTCTGTGGCTATCATAAATGTTGTAATAGGTATTTTTTGTTTTTTGCATTGTGCTGCTAAGTTTATACAACGATTTACTACTTTTCTATCTAAACCAAAACTGTTTTTATAATATTTACCTCCAATTTTTAAGCATGTTGGCTTGCCATCGGTTATCATAAAAATTTGTTTGTTGTTGTTTTTTTGTCGCCTTAAAATATCCATGGCTAACTCTAATCCTGCAACAGTGTTTGTATGATAAGGGCCAACTTGCAAATAAGGTAAATCCTTAATTTCTACTGTCCAAGCATCGTTTCCAAAAACTACAATATCAAGTGTATCTTTAGGGTATTTAGTTGTAATTAACTCACTTAAAGCCATAGCTACTTTTTTGGCAGGTGTAATTCTATCTTCACCATATAAAATCATGCTATGACTAATGTCTATCATCAGCACTGTTGATGTTTGAGCTTTAAAATCGGTTTCTCTAATTTGTAAATCGTTTTCGTGTAAGCTAAAGCTTTCAATACCATGATTTATTTGTGCAGCTTTAATAGATTCGGTAAAATCTATTTGCTCTAACTTATCGCCAAAGCTATATGGTTTTAGGTTGGCATTTTGCTCGTCGCCGCTGCCTGTTTTTTTTGTAAGATGATTGCCTTGTTTGCTCTTTTTCATCTTCCCAAAAATTTCTTCTAGGCTTTTTTGCCTTATGGTTTGCTCGGTTTTAGAAGTAATATTAAACTCCCCATTTACTGGATTTTCTTGCAGATAATTATTCTTTTTTAAGTCTTCGATAAAATCGCCCAAGCCATAATCGTTGGTAGTAAACTTATATTGTTTATCTAACTCATTCATCCAATTTAAAGCTTCAGCAGCATCGCCATTGGTATAGTTTAACAATTGCAAAAACATATCGAGCATTTGCTCAAATTGGCTTTTGCTACTGTTGTTTTTTTTAAGTGCTGAAAAATTTATTCCAATCATTTTTTAGTAGATAGTAAATAGTAGTTAGTAGATAGTAAATAGTAGATTGTATTGGTAATTAGTAAAATAAAAATCAATCCATCAACAAATCATTAATAAGCATAACCCCAATCAATCAAAGCTCTTACTTCTTTAGGAACTGTATTAACCCTAATTGGAGAAGTTAATTTTCCTAAACGAACTAAAACTAAGTTTTTACTAGGAATGCAAATAATATACTGACCCAAAATACCTCTAGCGTAAAACACTTCTTTATGTTCAGGATCTATCCACCATTGATAGCCATAATAATTACAAGTTTCTCCTTTTTCAGTTAATATTCCACATGGTTTAATGCTATTTGCCCAGTAGGTGCTATCAATTATTTGTACACCATTGTGCTTACCACTATCTAGCATTAATTTTCCTATACGTGCAAAATCTTTAGCATTGCTGTTAAAGCAACAATATGCTTTTTCGTAACCTTTTTCATGGTCTATACTCCACAATGCAGGGTGAACTGCACCTAAAGGTTGCCATAATTTTTCGCTTGCATATTCAGCTAAAGATTTGCCTGTTGCTTTTGCTAAAATTAAACCAAGTAGTTGTGTGTCGCCACTTTTATATTTATGCAAAGTACCTGGTTTATGCAACATTTTAACATTGGTTGCAGTTTTGTAAACATCGCTACCATAATATAATTCTGTAGTTATTGAAAGTGGGTTGGCGTAACTTTCTTTAAAATCTGTACCACTACTCATTGTAAGTACATCTTTTATAGTTACAGCTGCTTTATCGCCTTTGCTAAACTCTGGCAAATAGTTTCCTACAGGTTCGTTTACAGATTTTATTTTTCCTTCTTTAATAGCACAACCAATAAGTAAACTAGTAATACTTTTTGCCACAGAAAAAGAGCCAGATAAACTACTATCGCTATACTCCTCCCAATATTTTTCGTAAGAAAGTTTATTGTTTTGAACAACAACTAACCCAACAGTTTTTAAGCTAAGCAATAATTTTTCTGTTTCGGCAGGAAGAGCCTTTTTGTTGTAGTTTGAATCAACATCCCAAGGATTAGGCTTACCAATAGCTACGGAGTTGTTATCAAAAATTTTATAGTCATCGATGTTAGCAAAGTTGTGGTACACAGCTTTAAACAAATATGTTTTTCCGCTAGCAATGGCATAAATTGAAAATAAAATAACAAGAGCTATTATAAAATAAAAAAAACGTTTTAAAAACTTTATCATTTATTGTTAATTTATTGGATAAATGTAGGCAATTAGTTGATGTAAAAGGGTTAATTATTACTAAAACAGATTTTAGTTTTCGATAAAATTTACAACTTCAACAAAGTAGTTGTTTGGAAACATGGTTTTAAAATTTATTTCATTAAAATTTTTATGAATTAATCCAAAAACAGTGCTTCCTGTACCTGTTAATGAAGCATAAATACAACCAAGTTGTAATAACGCTTTTTTAATAGCCTCGATATTTGGGTATAGTTTAAATACGGGCTCTTCAAAATCATTAACAATTAGTTGCTGCCAAGTTGTAATTGGTTGCTGCACAATATTTTTTAAATTATTTTCAGAAGGTTTTGGCGAAATATTGTTAAAGGCCCAGCCTGTATTTATATGTATATTTGGGTTAACCACCACTACTTTATAATCGTTTAACTGTGGAACTTCAACAGTTTCTAATACTTCGCCCCTGCTAGTGGCAAAACTTGGTTTATTGATGATAAAAAAAGGACAGTCACTGCCAAGTTGTAGCGATAAATCAGTCAACTTTTCAATAGTAATATCTAATTTAAAAAGTTGTACTAGCATTTTTAAAACCTCGCTGCCATTGGCACTGCCACCACCTAAGCCTGCACCCATAGGCACTTGTTTGTGAAGGTGCATTTGAATGCTTGGTAATTCGCCAAAATGTTGAACAAGTAAATGATATGCTTTTACACACAAGTTGTTGTTTATACTGCCTGCAACTTCTAGGCCTGTAGAGTTAAATTGAACTTGATTTATAGTACCATTATGTTTGGGTAATATTTCAATAATATCTTTAAAGTTAATGGGCAAAAAAATTGTTTCTAGATTATGAAACCCATCGTTGCGTTTGGTAATAATATTTAATCCAAGGTTGATTTTTGCGTTAGAAAATGCAATCATACAAGGTGTTTGTTTGATAATTATTTTCTGCGTTTTAATTCGTCTCTAATAGCAATAGCCTTAATATAGTCTTCGTTTTCTAACACTTCTTCTAATAGTTTATTGAGCTGTTCAATACTCATTCTAGTTAAATCTTGAGTGCCTATTTCTTCGTTGGGCTGTACGCCAACTGCTTCTATTTTTTGAGATTTAGGTTGTTCGTTTCCTTGTTCGTCCATCAAAATTCCTGCATTTTCTAAAATATGGTCGTACGTGTAAATAGGGCATCCAAAACGAACAGCTAATGCCAATGCATCACTAGTTCTACTATCAATTTCAACAGTATCATTTTCTGTAAAACAAACCAATCTGCTATAAAAAATACCTTCTTGTAAATCACTAATTATAACTTCTTGCATTTCTACGTTAAATGCATTCATAAAGTTTTTCATAAGGTCGTGTGTAAGTGGCCTGCTAGGGTTCATTTTTTCTAGTGCAACAGCAATAGCTTGAGCCTCAAATCCTCCAATTACAATTGGTAGTCTTCTTAAACCATTTGTTTCACCTAAAACAACAGCATAAGAATGAGTTTGGGTAATACTATGCGATAAAGCAATGATTTCTAGTTCAATCTTCTTCATTTCACGAAAATAATGGAATTGTTTACTTGTAAGTAGGTTGGTGTAAAATTTTGAGCATATAGTTTAATTACAGCATAAATTGCCTTGTTTAATCAACAAAAAGATAGTAAAATTGTTTATCCAAAAAAAATTATGAAGTTTATTATTTCAACAACGCTTATTTTTTCTTTTTTAATCACAGTAGCTCAACCTGTTGACACCTCAAATAATGAGGTAATTGATTTTTCTAAATTTACCGATGCTGTAGCTGTTAAAAGATATTGTAGCCCAAAAATTAATGGGCAAACGCCACAACGATTTGTTAGTGTAGGATATGAACATCAAGGAGCATTTTCTATGCCTAACATGCCTAATAATTTTGCTTTAAACACCAATAGTTTTGATATTACTAGTATTTCTAGTTTTAGAATTAATGCTAATATACCTGTTGTGAGTAAAGATAATATTATATGGCAGATGGGTGCAAACGTTAACCTATCGCAAATACATTCAAGTAAGCCTTTTAGTACTGTTGAGTATAATAGTTTGATAAATAAAAGTATGAACTCAATAGGTTTAAACACCACCATATTTAAACCTTTGAACGAAAAGCATTTTATAATTATACAGGCAAGTATTGATGCTAATGAGTTTAATGCTAATATCACCAACTTTAATAACAATGCTTTAACCACTAGTGCTTCTTTGGTTTATGGAACTAAAAAAAGTGACGATAATATGATTGGTTTTGGCCTTTCTCGAAGTTATAGAGCAGGAAGGTTAATGTATTTTCCTGTGCTTTTGTGGAATAAAAATTTTAATAAAAAATGGGGAATGGAATTGCTTTTGCCAGCAAGAGGGCATGTACGCTATCAACCAAACCAAAACAATATTTATCAACTAGGATTTGAGCTAGAAGGAAATCAATATTATGCCAACTTCAATAATACAAATGCTTTTATACAAAGGGGAGAATTAAAACCACGTTTAATGCTTGATAAAAAACTAACCACTTTTTTTTGGCTTAATGTGCAAGCAGGTTTGCGTTACAATTGGCGTTTTGAAGGCATGAATATTTACGATGGAAAAAATGATGCCAACAGAATTTTTAAAAGTAACCTAACTAATCCATTATACTTTAATGTAAGTTTAAATTTTGTAAGCCCATAAAGCCTTACTCCAGCCTTCTTGCTTTTTTCCAATGAACATTTTGAAAGTTTAGAAGATATTTAAACCATCCAAGCATCATGCATATATTCATAAATACAAAATAAAAAGGGGTAAGTGCTATTTTGTTTGTTTGCTTTATCCAGTGTAGGAATAAACCAATAACTGCTAATAAATAAAAGCACAGCTGAAAAAAAAATATAATATTGTACCACTGTGTTGATGCTTGCTGTACAATATAAAAATTTGTAAAAAATATAATTATTAATGCAAGTGGGCTGATAACCCAACGTATTACCCTACGAGATAAAAATTGAATATTTAGCCATATACTTTTGTAAGGCAGCAATCCAATTTTGCTGATAGTTTGAGCAGCTCCTGCACCAATTCTTATTTTGCGTTTTGCTTCTTCGTAAAGATTAAATGTTGCTGCTTCTACTGCAAAAGATTTTTTTTCGTAGGCTATCGTATATTCTTTTTTTAGGATAGACGTTGACAACATAAAATCATCTAAAATTATGGATGCATCTAACGGAGAAAACAAACTTGTTCTTATACAAAATAATTCACCTGCTGCACCAATTACACTATGAATGCTGCTTTCCCATTGTTTAATGAGTGATTCATATTTCCAATAAAAACCTTCCATTTGGCTAACTATATGCTCGTTTATAGATTTGCCAATTTGTTTTTCACAAGCTACACCTCCAACTTTTGGGTTTAAAAAATGAGGTACAATATGCAGTAAACAAGATGCGTTTAAAAGTGTATTAGCATCTGTAAATACTGTTATAGTATTTGTAACTTGTTGCATCGCCAAGTTTATTGCAGTGGATTTTCCTAGCCTTGTGTCGTGGGCTATCAATTGTACAAATTCAAATTTTTTAACCAAATCAATTGTGTTATCAGTACAACCATCGGCCACAACTATAATTTGTAACAAGTGTTTAGGGTAATCTAATTGCAAAGTGTTTTCAATTTTTTGCTCAATGCAGTCAGCCTCGTTAAATGCAGGAATAATTATTGAAATTGAAGGATACTGATTTTCATCTTGAGTATTTTTTAGCTTTTCTTTGAACAACTTTTTGCACATACTTATTATACCCACTACAATTGGATAAAGCAGATAGGCATAAATTAATAATGCCAGTAAAAACCAAAATAAATATACTTTCAAAAATTATGTTTATTACAGATTTTGAATTTTTAATTATTGTGTAGATGTTGTTTTTACCCTAGAAAAGTTGACTTATAAATAACAGATTGTAGCCTTGAAGCGAGTTGTAATAAAGTTTTTAAACCAAAACTATAAAGAAATATTTTTAAGAATATGAATATCTAAAATACATATTATTATTTTTAAAAATCTCTATTTTTTTTAACCCATTGTTCAATTGTATCGGCTATTTCTTTTGTTGAAGTGCCAGGTACAAACAATTTACCTACACCCATTTCGTTCAGTTTTATAATATCGTCGTCAGGTATAATTCCTCCACCTGTAAGCATTACGTCTGTCATTTCTTTTTCTTTTAGTAAGGCTAAAAGTTTTGGGAAAACAGTCATGTGTGCACCACTTAAAATGCTTACTCCAATAACATCAACATCTTCTTGCAACGCAGCATTTACAACCATTTCTGGCGTTTGCCTCAACCCTGTATAAATAACTTCCATTCCAGCATCACGTAGGGCTGTTGCAATAACTTTTGCACCACGGTCGTGTCCATCCAAACCTACTTTTGCCACTAACACTCGTATGGGTCTATTCATTAGATAATATTTATTCACGCACCATATCAAACACAGTGCTTACAATGTCTTCAACATTTGGTTTTCCAAAATAATCACCATCAGTTCCATATCCTGGTCTATGAGCTTTTGCACTCAAAGTACGAGGAGCAACATCAATCCATTTATAACCACCTTGTTCTTCCATAACTTTATTGTACATGTAAGCAGTTGCACCACCAGGCAAATCTTCATCAACAAATAGAATTCTGTTAGTTTTTTTAAGTGATTCTAGAATAATGTGATTAATATCGAATGGTAGTAAAGTTTGTACATCAACCACTTCACAACTTGTGCCTAATTTTTCTAATCTTTCGGCAGCTTCTTGTACAATTCTTAAAGTTGAGCCGTAGGATACAATAGTTATATCATCGCCTGTTTTTACAACTTCAGGAATTCCAAATGGCACACGATAATCCAATAAATTAGATGGCATTTTTTCTTTTAATCGATAGCCATTTAAGCATTCAACTATAAGGCCAGGATCGTTGCTTTGTAGTAAAGTGTTGTACATGCCAACAGCTTGAGTCATGTTTCTTGGCACACCAACATACATGCCTCTTAATGTACCCAAAATCATAGCCATTGGGCTACCACTATGCCATATACCTTCTAGCCTATGGCCTCTTGTACGTATTATTACAGGGCAACTTTGTTGACCTTTTGTTCTGTAATGTACAGTGCTTAAATCGTCGCTTAAGGTTTGTAAACCATACAATAAATAATCAAGGTACTGTATTTCAGCAATAGGTCTTAATCCACGCCACGCCAAACCTATAGCTTGCCCCATAATGGTAGTTTCTCTAATGCCAGCATCAAAAATTCTATTTTCGCCATGTTTTACTTGTAGCCCTGCAAATCCTTGATTTACGTCGCCAATTTTACCAACATCTTCTCCAAATGCAACTACCAAATTGTTATTTGCAAATAGTGTATCAAAATATTTATTCAATATTTCGTAACCATTTACTTGTGGTGCATCAAATGAAATAAAGGGTTTTACCTCTTGCACTTTCAATGCACTTTTATTACCTTGATTATACAAATGAGAGTTGTACAAGGCTTTGCTTTCTTGCAGCAAGGCACGGTAATAATTTTTTACTTCTTGAATATTGGGAGCTTGATATGCCCATTCCATAGCTTGACAAAGAGCCTTCATTACATCTCTACGTTGTGGCTCTTTTAAGTCTAAAAGATTGGTAGTTATTTCTTGAAGTTTATTGTAAGTATCGAAATCGTTGATAGTTATTTCTTTTATTAAACTAGCTGCTTTTTGTATTTGATTTTTTATGGGTTCTAAATACTTTTCCCAGGCTTTGTTTTTACCATCTCTAACATCGTTTTTTGCTTGTTCGGCTATTTCATCTAACTCTTCTTCAGAGGCTATTGCATTTTCTACAATCCATTGTTTAAATTTTAAATTACAGTCCCAATCTTTTTCCCATTGCAATCTTTCGCTTGGCTTGTAACGCTCGTGGCTACCACTTGTACTGTGACCTTGAGGTTGTGTAATTTCTTCGACATGAAATAAACAAGGGATATGGGTTTGCCTAGTTTTTGCAATGCCCTTTTCAAAGGTTTCGCACATGCCGGCATAATCCCAACCTTTTACTTTGTAAATATTTATACCATTGCTTTCTTTGGTTTTTTGAAAACCAGCTAAAGCTTCAGAAATGCTAGCTTTAATGGTTTGTTGATCTTTGCTTACAGATATTCCATAACCATCGTCCCATACAAAAACGGCTAAAGGAATTTGCATTACACCGGCGGCATTTAGTGCTTCCCAAAAATGGCCTTCGCTAGTACTTGCATCACCAATGGTAGCAAAACATACTTCATTACCATTATGACTAAGGTGATGATAGGCACTAAGTTGCGGAACGTGTCTGAATGATTTTGAGGCTAAAGCTAATCCAACGCTTCTTGGCATTTGAGAAGCTGTGGGAGCCATATCGCTTGTAACATTTTTTCTATTTGCAAGGTCTAGCCAATTTCCATTTTCATCAACATTTCTGGTAGCATAGTGATTAACCATTTGTCTGCCTGCACTAAATGGATCATTTTGTACATCAGGATCGGCGTATAATTGTGCAAACATTTGTTCTACACTTGCCAAACCTGTAGCAAACATAAAAGTTTGATCGCGGTAATAACCACTTCTAATATCACCTGGTTGAAAGCTTTTTGCCATTGCAATTTGAGCCAACTCTTTTCCATCACCAAAAATGCCAAATTTTGCCTTACCCGTTAGCACCTCTTTTCGACCAAGCAGGCTAGCTTCGCGACTAGTTATAGCTATTTTATAATCTTGTAAAACCTGATATTTAAATGCCTCATATGATAAAACATCATCTTGAAAGGCAGCATTCATCTCTTCCATATATCAAATATATGATTTAGGTAATCGTTAGTAAAATTTAAGGCAAAAGTAGTGGAATTATTCTATGTTTTCTTATTGGTTAAATACTGCTTTTAGCGAGATATTCAATATTTTTTGTAATCGAAATTTATTTTTTTCAATGCGTTGTTGATATTGCCTTCGATGCTTGCATATAAATTATTGTTTACTAATCTGTAAGAAATTCTTGTAGGAAAATCATGCTTTAAATTTAGGCTGATAAATTCTTTATTACCTATAAACTCCAGTTTAAAACTTATTGGCTTATTGTCGTTTTCATTGTTGGCTGTTACAGTATAATTCCAAAAGTTATTTTTTTTAATAAGCTCTACTGTTTCGAATAAAGCTGTGTCATTGTTTTTCACAATAAAACTTCTAGAAATGTATGTGCTGTCATTTTTTTTTGACCAAATTTCAAGATTAGTTTCTTTCGTTCTTATTGCTTTCCATTTACCAATTAGCCAATCAAAGTTTTGATGGTTTTGGGCATAGCTAAAAAACGATAAACTACTAAAAACTAAAGTGAATAGATATTTAATAAGCACATTAAAAAACTTAAACTAGTTGTTATAAGAACGCTGATTTTTTTCGCTTACAATATTTGTAGCGTTTTTTAATCGTTGTGTAAAACTAACGTGCACATTCATATTATTGCTTTCTTCTTGGTTGGTTACAATTGGCTTGGCTACTTTAAAAAATTGTATCGCAAAAACGCCAAAAAAGAATAAAGCCATTTGGGCAAGTAAAAGGTAAGTAGTGCCCAATGGTTGAGCAAAATACGAAAATGCAATAAAAAACACTCCACCACAACCAATAGTTAAACAAATTTGATTGTGAGAAAAACCTCTATCTAAAAGAATATGGTGTAAATGAGTTCTGTCAGGGAAAAAAGGGCTTCTACCATTTGCAATTCGAATTGTAAACACTCTTAAAGTATCTAGCAAAGGCATGATTACGATACTAAAAGCAAGTGCTGGTGCAACATTTGTAACAAATGTGGTTGCTTCGGCCGATTTGTCTATAAATCGTATACAAAGTATTGCATTTACAATACCACATAACATGGAGCCTGTATCTCCCATAAATATTTTTGCTGGATTTCTGTTGTATACAAAAAAGGCTAAAACACCACCCAAAAAAGTAAAGGATAAAAGGGCCATATTAAAATTGTTATTGGCCACAAAAATGATTCCAAATGTAGTAGCTGATAAAATACTCACTGTTGCAGCTAACCCATCAATACCATCAATTAAATTATAGGCATTCATAATTACAGCTATGGTAAATACTGTAAAAACCTGGCTAAATACGCCACTAATGTTTGTAATTCCTAAAAACCCATGCATGTTAGTAATTACCAAATTGCCTTTAAAAACTAAAATACTAGCAACTAATATTTGCCCTACAAACTTTTTTAAGGGTGTAATACCTCCAACGTCATCTTTTACTCCAAACAAAAAAGTAAGCATTAAGGCCAAAGCAATTTCTAAAATTGGTGTTCCTTTAGTAGTATTTGCAAAAAATAAAAAGCCGGTGAAAAAGCCAACGAATATTCCAATACCACCTAGGGATGGTATGGGTGAACTGTGTATTTTTCTTTCGTTAGGTACATCATATAGTTTCTTTTCTCTTGCTAGTTTGATAATTTTGGGTATTGTATAAAAACTAAGTAGAAAAGACAAGATACCTCCTAATAATAAAAGTTCGTTCATGTGTTATGGGTTTTAAAATCTTTAGGGGTTCAGCAAATGTAGTGAAAAAGCATTTTTTTTAAGTATTAAATTTTCATTACCACCTATTTAAGGTAATTATAAACAATAAATAGTGAAATTACACTTAATAATTTTTGTTTGCTTTATTTGCACAAATATTCATTATGCAAGATACAACTCATTTACAAAATGTTGCCTCCCAAGTAAGAAGAGACATTGTACGTATGGTACATGCCCAACAAAGTGGACATCCTGGAGGCTCTTTAGGCTGTGCTGATTTTTTGGTGGCTTTGTATTTTAAAGTGATGAAACATAACACCAACTTTAGCATGGATGGAAATAATGAAGATTTGTTTTTCTTATCCAATGGACATATTTCCCCAGTTTTTTATAGTGTTTTAGCTCGAAGTGGCTATTTTGGAGTAGATGAGCTAGCAACTTTCAGAAAAATAAACTCCAGATTACAGGGTCACCCAACTACACACGAAGGTTTACCTGGTGTAAGAATGGCTAGTGGAAGTTTAGGGCAAGGAATGAGTGTTGCAATTGGTGCAGCTCTTGCAAAAAAACTAAATAAGGATAGCAGTATAGTTTACTCGTTACACGGTGATGGTGAATTACAAGAAGGTCAAAATTGGGAAGCTATTTTATTTGCAGCACACAACAAAGTTGATAATTTAATAGCAACTGTAGACTACAATGGAGAGCAAATAGATGGAAGCACTAATAAGGTTTTAAGCTTAGGAAACTTACGAGCTAAATTTGAATCTTTTGATTGGTGTGTGCTTGAAATTGAAAAAGGTAATGATATGCAAAGTATTTTAGATGGATTGGCAAATGCAAAATCATTAACTGGCCAAGGAAAGCCAATTGTAATTTTATTAAAAACTAAAATGGGTTTTGGTGTTGATTTTATGATGGGAAGTCATGAGTGGCATGGTATTGCACCAAATGATAGTCAGCTTGCCAATGCATTATCACAATTACCAGAAACCTTAGGAGATTATTAGTAAATTTTGAATTAATATTTAAAGTATTTAACAAGGTTTAGCATTTCTTAAAGTTTTACAACTACAACATAATATTATATTTATTGTATGAAGTTTTTTTTTAGTATCATTTTTTTAGTTGTATTAGCTAGTTGTAGTACTTTAGATGTATATGAAAAAACCAGCATCATTAAAAACCAAACTTGGTATAGTAATGATACTTGTACTGTAAATTTTAATATTACCGATACCGCAAGTTTCTACAACTTCTACTTTGTTTGTAGGCACTTGCAGCAATACCCTTATAGAAATATTTATCTTCAAATTCAAGTGAATCAGCCCGATACAAGTTTTTTGGTTACAAGGGAGTTTCAACTTGCCGATAATAGTAAATGGCTAGGAACTACTATAGATGACATTACAGAACATAGAATTTTGTTTAATAACCAAGGTAGTAAACTTAAAAAGGGAAACTATACATTTAAAATCAATCAAATAATGCGTGAAGATCCATTGCCTTATTTATTGAATGCAGGTATAAGAATCGAAAAAATAAAATAATCCTTTATGGTAAAGCAAAAGAAGTTTGCCTTAGTTACCATTGGCTATTGGTTTTTACTGCTATATGCAGTTATGGCTTTATTTTTTTGGTTTTTATCGCTAAATAATCAAAACAATAATCTTGCACAGCTAAAAATAGCTGAGTTAAGTATTACTGCCCCCAAAAATTATCAAGAACAGCTAAATAATATTTTGGCATTTAAAAAAAGAAAAGAAACTCAATACATTGCCGAGGGTTTAACTTTTTTTATAGTGCTTATTATTGGTGCATGGTTTGTGTATCGAAGCATTCGAAAACAAATAAAGCTTACACAGCAACAACAAAATTTTTTAATGGCTGTAACACACGAACTCAAAACCCCCATTGCAGTTACACAACTTAATTTAGAAACATTACAAAAAAGAAGCTTAGATGCTTCCCAACAACAAAAAATTATTAGCAATACATTACAAGAAGCCAATAGACTTAATGGCTTGTGCAATAATATTTTACTATCATCACAAATCGACTCAGATTCTTTTAAATCTAACAAACAGTTAGTAGATGTTGGATTAATAGTAAAAGCAAGTACAGATAGCTTTAAAAAACGCTTTATATCAAAAAATATTGAAGTAAATATTGATGAAAATTGCTACTTAAAAGGCGAAACTTTTTTACTCGAAATGCTCATTAATAATTTACTAGATAATGCGATAAAATATTCGCCAAACAACCCAACAATTGTGGTAAAACTGTTGTTGTACCCAAATAAAATTGTGTTGCAAGTAAAAGATGAAGGTATAGGTATTGATGAAAGCCAAAAAGACAAACTATTTACAAAATTTTATAGAATTGAAAACGAATCTACAAGAACTACTAAAGGCACAGGTTTAGGACTGTATTTATGTAAAAAAATAGCCAAACTGCATAATGGTAACATTTCTGTGACTAAAAACAAGCCAAAGGGCTCTACTTTTGAAGTACAATTTAATACATAAAATGGATATAAATAAGTTGAGTATTTTGTTGGTTGAAGATGAAGAAAATTTACACGATACTTTAAAATTAAATTTAGAAATTGAAGGTTATGAAATAACTTCTGCCTACAATGGAACACAAGCATTAAAAGCTGTTGAAAATGAATACTTTGATTTAATAATTATGGATGTAATGATGCCAGAAATTGATGGTATTACAGTTACAGAAACCATCAGATTACAACAAATCGAAAGTCCAATTTTAATTCTAAGTGCAAAAAATTCTGGAACCGATAGAGTGCTAGGCTTAAAAAAAGGAGCCGATGATTATCTTACAAAACCCTTTGAATTAGAAGAGTTGTTACTAAGGGTACAAAACTTAATTGCAAAAAATAAAAAAATAACCGAGAAACAAACCATAGCTAATGAGTATAGCTTTGGAGGAAATATTATTGATTTTAAAGCACACGAAGCCTCCACTTTTGATAATCAAAAAATAGAACTAAGTAAAAAAGAGGCAATGCTTTTAAAACTACTAATTGAAAACAAAAATGAAGTAGTTACAAGAGAAAAAATTTTACAAATGGTTTGGGGCTACAATGTTTTTCCAACCACAAGAACCATCGATAATTTTATACTTACTTTCAGAAAACATTTTGAGCCCGATAGTAAACACCCAAAACACTTTTTTAGTGTAAGAGGATTGGGGTATAAATTTGTTGAATAGTTGATTCTTATTTATTGATATAACCTAAATCTTTAAGGCAATTTTTAACTAGCTCTACAGCTATTGCAGATTTATTTGTAGTTGCTCTAAAATTTAAAACAAAAAATATAGGGTGTTTATCTTGTTCTAACCAACCAACTACCCAATTATTTTGAATCTGCTGCTTGTTTATGTTATCTCCTTGAACATAAGCTAAAGTATAATTACTATTGTTTTCTTTAATCAATAATTTTTTTACGAGTGTCATGGCATTTTTACTAAATGGCAATTGATCGAAATATAGTTTTTTAATAAATCCTAACTGCTCATCAGCACTAATGGTGAGTGAATTATCGTTATAAAAATTATCTATACTAGTTTTAATTGCTTTAGTACCATAACTCAAACTATCAAGCCAAATTTGCATGGTATCTTTACCAATGGTGCTTGCTAAAGAGGTAAAAAAACTTGCATCGTTTTGTATAAAAGCAGAATCAAAAGTTTTAGTAATACTACTATTTTTTATGGTTGATTTTTCGTTAAAAATTTTACCAACTTGCAATGCCACTAAACTGTTCATAACATTAAAAGTTGCTGCAGGTGCTGCACTACTATCTTTATACCAACTTAAATTATACATGTTAAAACTACCCTTGCCATTATTAAAAACAGCGAAGCAACCATTAACATCCTGAGCTTTAAAATACTTTTCTAAATTATCGTCTTTACTAATATTACTACTATTACATCCAACAATAAGAACAGGCATTATAAAAACGATACATTTTACAACTCCAAAAAAGCATTTATTCATACAACTAATTTAAGCTGCAAATATATTTTGGTATTATAATGCGTGTTTGTTTTTTTGGATAAAGAAATCCATTACTTTTAACCAACAAAAATGCCTTATGATTCCGTCACATTTCAGTGTTTACAAAAAAGAAGATGTATTACAACTTACAAAAGTTCGACGATTTGAAACCAAATTGGGAGAGCGTATACAAACTGCAGCAAATCAATTAAGTATTTCCGATTCACTATTATCTAGCAATGCAAAATTTGTATTAGTTGGCATTCCAGAAGATATTGGAGTAAAAGCAAATGATGGAATAGGAGGCACTGATAGTGCTTGGTTACCTTTTTTACAATCATTCTTAAACATACAGAGCAATGATTTTTTAGACGGTAACGAAATACTACTTTTAGGAGCTTTTAACTTTAATGATATTGCAGCATTGGTTGAAAAAAATGCCCAATCTGAAGAAGAAAAACAAGCTGCTTATCGCCATGCAGTTACTATTATTGATGATGAGGTAGAACATTTAATAAGTACAATTTGCCAACATAAAAAATTGCCTATTGTAATTGGAGGAGGCCACAACAACGCCTATGGTTGTATTAAAGGTGCAGCTAAAGGATGGCACAAAGCTGGTGTGTTAAATATTGCAGAAATTAATGCTATTAATCTTGATGCTCATGCCGATTATAGACCCTTAGAAGGTCGTCATAGTGGCAATGCATTTAGATATGCCGAAGAAGATGGCTATTTAGAAAAATATTGTGCTGTGGGCATTCATCAAAGTTATATTACTCAAAACACATGGATGGATATGGTGAACAATCCATTTATTGATTGCATCACTTTTGAGGATATTTTTATTCACGAAAAACGCAACTTTATGCAAGCTGTGGCTCATGCTGCAGGCTTTACAGAAGAAACTTTAGTGGGTGTAGAACTTGATTTAGATTGTATAGAAAAAACTTTAAGTAGTGCCTATTCACCCATTGGTATTACAACTCAACATGCTTTACAATATTTGCACTATGTTGCAAGTACATGTAGGCCTGCATACTTGCATATTTGTGAAGGAGCAACTAACTTAAGTAATGGAAGCAACGATGCAAGTACAGGAAAACTTATTAGTTATTTAACAGCTAATTTTATAAAAACAATAGTTGATGTATTGAATGATGTAGAATAAACTTTAAATAAAATATAGATATGAAACAATTTAGAATTTTTAAATACTCCAATGTTTGGTCAACTGCCACTTTAAGAAGAGAAGTTGAAAATGAAATTAATAATCTAAGTAATGATGGCTATGAAATTGTAAGTGTATCATTTGGTTTTAATATGTGGTTTGTACCCACAGCTTTTGTTACCGTGTTTAGAAACAGAATGTAAAAAATTTATTAAATGATGTGAGATTTAGTTGGTGCAATGATAAATTTTTGTGGTAAAACTTGATCTTAAATACTTTTAGTTATCTTTAAAATGCAAAAAATAATTTTAGTTATCTTCTTTTTTTTGTTGAGTAAATTATTGTTTGCTCAACAAAATGAAAGCTTAAAAATTGCACATCTAACTGGTGATTTTTATATTTATACAACTTATAATTATTACAAAGGCAATAAAACTCCTGCTCATGGAATGTATGTAGTAACCAAAGAAGGTGTATTACTTTTTGATACGCCTTGGGACTCTACTCAATTTCAACCTTTGTTAGATAGCATTAAACAAAAGCATCATAAAAATGTAGTTTTCTGCCTAGCAACTCATTGGCATGGCGATAGAACACTTGGATTAGAATATTATAAAAACTTGGGTATAAAAACATACACAACAGTTTTAACAGATAAACTGTGTAGAGAAAACAAAAATAAAAGAGCTGAATTTTTAATGCTAAATGATACCACTTTTAAGCTTGGAGGATATGCTTTTGAAGTATATTATCCTGGTGGTGGGCACACCATTGATAATATTGTGGTATGGTTTAACCAAGAAAAAATATTATATGGTGGATGCTTAATAAAAGGAGCCGAGGCAAAAGATTTAGGTTATCTAGGAGATGCTAGCATAAATGAATACGAAAGCAGCCTAAAAAAAGTTAAGTCAAGGTATCCTAAACCAAATTTTATCATTGTATCGCACCACAATTGGCTCAATAAAAATTCATTGAATCACTCTATTAAATTGGCTAAAAAGCTGAAAAAATCCTAAGCTTTTAACTAACTAAGCTACTTATTAAGCTATTGTCTTTGCTTTCTAGTAATGAATATCCTTGTAAAAATTCATCAACCGCTCTTGCACATTCACGCCCTTCGCTAATTGCCCAAACTACAAGTGATTGTCCACGTCGCATATCACCTGCTGTAAAAATGTTTGAAACGTTGGTTTTATAATCTTTTTCGTTTGCTTGCACATTACCTCTTTGATTTATTTCTACTCCCAAATCTTTAAGCATATCATGTTGTGGGTGTAAAAAACCTAAAGCCAAAAACACAGCATCACAATCAATAATTTTTTCTGAGCCTTCAACTTCCTTAAAGCCTCCATTTCCCCATTCAATTTTTACAGTTTTAACACCAACTAATTCACCTTTTTCGTTGCCTAAAAACTCTTTTGTTGCAATGCTCCACTCTCTATTTGCTCCTTCTTCGTGAGATGATGTAGTTTTTAATAGCATAGGATAGCTAGGCCAAGGCATTTGCTCGTTTCTTTCTTTTGGTGGCATAGGCAGCAACTCAAATTGTATGATTGATTTTGCTTTGTGTCTGTTGCTTGTACCTATACAATCGCTACCAGTATCACCACCTCCAATAACCAAAACATTTTTATTAGCAACATCTATAAGTTCTTCAGAAAAAATTTTATTGGCTACCTTTTTGTTTTGTTGTTTTAAAAACTGCATGGCAAAGTATATGCCTTTCAAGTTTCTTCCAGGAATTGCCAAATCTCTTGGAACAGTGCTTCCACCAGCTAAAACTACTGCATCAAATTCGTGATGTAGCTGTTCTAAGCTAACGTGTACGCCAATTTCACAATTGGTTATAAACTCAATTCCTTCTTCTTTTAACAACTTCACTCTTCGTTCAACCACCCATTTTTCTAATTTAAAATCAGGAATTCCGTAGCGTAGCAATCCTCCAATTTCATCGTCTCTTTCGTAAACAGTTACTTCATGGCCAGCATAATTTAATTGTGCTGCTGCAGCTAATCCTGCTGGGCCGCTACCAACAATAGCAATTTTTTTGCCAGTGCGAATGATGGTTTTTTTGGGTTGAACAAATCCTTTTTCGAATGCAATTTCTATAATATGTTTCTCAATTTCTTCAATTACAACTGCTGGCTGATTAATACCTAAAACACAAGCAGCTTCGCAAGGAGCAGGACAAATACGCCCTGTGAATTCTGGAAAATTATTCGTGCTTATTAAAATGTCGTAAGCATCTTTCCATTGTTTTTTATATACAGCATCGTTAAACTCTGGAATGATATTACCTAATGGACATCCATTGTGGCAAAAAGGTACACCACAGTTCATGCAACGATTGCTTTGCTTGTTTAAATCTTCATCAGAATAACGATTTACAAATTCATTGTAATCGTTTACACGTTCTTCAACACTACGTTTTGTTGGTAGTTCTCTTGTGTGCAATAAAAAACCATTTTCTTTACTCATACTGGCCTCCTTTAACCCTACAAGAAGAGGGAATTTTTTATTTTAATTATTCTTTTGTTAAATAGATATTCGAACCCTGAAATGTGCGACGCCTTTGCAGCTAAATAGTATTACAAATGATGGTTACCCCATAAACTTTCCTCCAAAGGAGGGAAAATATTTACAGTTTACCCATTTACTTCAGCAGCTTTTGCTTTTTGCTCTAAAACTTTTTTATAATCTTTAGGAAATACTTTCACAAAGTTTTTTAATTGATTGTCAAAATCACTCAAAATAAACTGAGCTACATTGCTATTGGTGTAATGAGCCTGTTCCTTTATTTTGTTATAAAGCACTTC
Source organism: Chitinophagaceae bacterium (assembly GCA_049242865.1). Lineage (GTDB taxonomy): Bacteria > Bacteroidota > Bacteroidia > Chitinophagales > Chitinophagaceae > CAIVPM01. Next base: position 33,694 of record JBMLOR010000150.1, read on the forward strand.
TTTGTCGGCTTCTGTTGGTGTTTCTAAATACACCATTTCTTTATTACAATTTTGTTCAAACTCGTTATTTACATCATATACAAAAGCCAAACCACCACTCATGCCTGCAGCAAAGTTTTTACCAGTTTTTCCTAAAATAATCACCAAGCCACCAGTCATGTATTCACAACCATGTGCACCAACACCTTCAACCACAATTTCAGCCCCAGAATTACGAACTGCAAATCTTTCGCCAGCCATTCCTTTTATGAAGGCTTGTCCACTTGTTGCACCATAAAATGCCACATTACCAATTAATATATTTTGCTCTGCAACAAAAGTGGTTTGCTTATTTGGATATGTAATTAAAGTTGCACCACACAAACCTTTGCCAAAATAATCGTTTGCACCACCTTCGAGTTCAAGAGTAATGCCTTTAGTATTAAAGGCTCCAAAACTTTGGCCTGCGATACCTTGAAGTTTAAAATGGATAGTGTGTTGTGGTAAACCAGTAGAAAAATATTTTTTAGAAATTTCGTTTGATAGTAAAGTGCCAATTGTTCTATCTGTATTTATAACATTAAAACTAGCTTTAACTTTTGTACCATTTTGCAAGGCAGGTTGTGCAGCATCGAGCAATTTCCAATCTAAAATATTTTCCATTAAATGGTCTTGTATTTCAGTTTGGTACAAACTCAATCCTTCCTCGTTTGGCTCTTTGTACAATAAACGTGTAAGGTTTAAAGTTTTAGCTTTCCAATGGGTTATGTTTTCTTTTCTTACCAAACAATCGGCTTGTCCAACCATTTCGTTTACAGTTCTAAAGCCAAGTTCGGCCATAATTTCTCTCAATTCTTGGGTTAAGAATTTAAATAAATTAATTACATGTTCTGCTTGGCCAGTGAATCTTGCTCTAAGCGTTTTATCTTGTGTGGCAATACCAACAGGGCAAGTATTAGCTTGGCATTTACGCATCATTATACAGCCTTCAACTACTAAGGCAGCAGTAGCAACACCCCATTCTTCAGCACCTAAAAGTGTAGCAATGGCAATGTCTCGGCCAGTTTTTAATTGTCCATCAGTTTGTACTACAACTCTACTACGTAATTTATTTTTTACTAAGGTTTGGTGGGTTTCTGCAAGTCCCAATTCCCAAGGCAAGCCAGCATGTTTTATACTGCTTATTGGCGATGCACCAGTGCCTCCATCGTTGCCAGAAACCAATACCACATCTGCTTTTGCTTTAGTTACACCAGCAGCAATTGTACCTACACCAGCCTTGCTAACTAGTTTTACATTTATACGAGCTGCACGGTTGGCATTTTTTAAATCGAATATTAATTGTGCCAAATCTTCGATAGAATAAATATCGTGGTGTGGTGGAGGAGAAATTAATCCAACACCTGGCGTTGCATACCTAAGCTTGCCAATATATTCGTCAACTTTATCGCCTGGTAATTGACCACCTTCACCTGGTTTTGCACCTTGTGCCATTTTAATTTGTAACTCAGTGGCTTGGGTAAGATAATTGCTTGTTACACCAAAACGGCCACTTGCCACTTGCTTAATAGAACTTCTAAGGTTATCGCCATTGGGTTGTAGTAAGAAACGAGCTTCATCTTCACCACCTTCGCCAGTATTACTTTTTCCACCTAAAATGTTCATAGCTTTTGCTAAAGTAGCATGAGCTTCTGGGCTAATACTTCCTAAACTCATAGCACCTGTGGCAAAACGTTTGTAAATGTTTTCGGCAGGTTCAACTTCGTCGATAGAAATACTTTTTCTATTTTTTTTGAATTGCAATAAACTTCTTAACGTAACAGCACTTTCTTCTTGCTGATTTACAAGGCTACTGTATTTTTTGAAGGTGTCGTAATTATTTTGTCTTGTTGCTAATTGTAAATAGTGAATCGTATTTGGATTGAATAAATGAGCCTCACCCTTACGTTTCCATTGATAAATTCCTCCAACAGGTAAGCTGTTCGTGTGCATAGCTTTTTGATGGAAAGCAAGACGATGCTTGGCCAATGCTTCTTGAGCAATTTCTTCTAATCCTAAACCTTCAATTCTACTTACACCACCAGTAAAATATTTGTTAACTACTTGAGAATTTAAACCAACAATTTCAAAAAGTTGAGCAGCTTGATAAGATTGCAGGGTTGAAACCCCCATTTTAGAGAAGATTTTAAGCAATCCATCGTTTACCGATTTTATATAATTGTATCTTAATTCTTCCCAAGAAAGCTTAGTGTCTAAGCTTCCATTGGTTTTCATATTTCTTATGGTGGCTAAGGCTAAATAAGGGTTAATAGCAGTTGCACCAAAGCCAATGAGGCAAGCAAAATGATGAACTTCCCACACATCGCCAGCTTCAACCACCAAACCAACTTGCCCACGCACACCTTTACTAATTAAGTGATGATGCACTGCCGAGGTTGCCAATAAACTTGGAATGCTTACATGCTCACTATCAATAGCTCTATCAGAAAGTATAATTACTTCAAAGCCATCTTCAACGGCATCTTCAGCATAACGGCATAAACGAGCTAAACCTTTTTCTAAGCTATCAGGTTTACCATCAGCTCTAAAGTAGGTTTGTAGGGTTTTAGATTGAAAAATGCCGGTATCAATACTTCTTAACTTTTCTAATTCTTTTGAAGTAAGTACAGGATGCTTAAGAGCCACCATGTGGCAATGGGTTGGAGCTTCCTCTAAAAGGTTGCCATTGTTGCCCAAAAAGGTGGCCAAACTCATCACCATTCTTTCTCTAATAGGATCGATTGGTGGATTGGTAACTTGAGCAAATAGTTGTTTAAAATAGCTACTTAAATGTTGTGGTTGATTGCTTAAAACAGCTAATGGAACATCAGTGCCCATGCTTCCAATTGGCTCTTTACCATCTAAAGCCATTGGTTTTATGATGGTTTCAATATCCTCTTTGCTGTAACCAAATGCTTGTTGATATTTAGACACACTAGCTTCACTTAAGTGTGAGAATATTACACGAGGTTCATCTAGTTCTTCTAACTTAATTTTATATTTAGTAAGCCACTCTTCGTATGGAGATGCTGTACAAATTTCTTTTTTAATTTCTTCGTCGGTTATAATGGCACCTTTTGTAAAATCTATCACAAACATTTTTCCTGCTTGCAATCTTCCTTGTTTAATAATAGTGCTTGGGTCAATAGGCAAAACACCACTTTCACTAGCCATTAAAACTGTATCATTGTTGGTAATGCAATAACGAGCAGGGCGTAAACCATTTCTGTCTAAAGTTGCACCAATAATATCACCATTAGTAAAACTAATTGCAGCAGGGCCATCCCAAGGTTCCATAATACTTGCATGATACTCGTAAAACGATTTTCGATGTGCTTGCATTTGATCGTTTCCGTCCCAAGCTTCAGGAATAAGCATCATCATTACATGAGGCAAACTACGACCAGCCAACACTAACAACTCTAGTACATTATCAAGGCATGCACTATCACTTTGTTGGCCACTTACTATTGGCAACAACATGGCAATTTCCTCTTTGGTAAACAGTGAAGAGGTAAGGGTTTTTTCGGCACTTTTAAGCCAGTTTAAATTTCCTTGTAAGGTATTAATTTCTCCATTGTGTGCTATGTACCTAAAAGGTTGAGCCAAACGCCAAGATGGAAATGTGTTGGTAGCAAACCTACTATGAACTAATCCATAAGCAGAAGTATATAATGGATTGGATAAATCAGGGAAATAAGTACGAACTTGATGGCTTGTAAGTTGGCCTTTGTAGGTGATTGTTTTGCAAGATAAACTTGATACATAAAAGCCTACAGCATCGTTTGTAACAATATCATCGATACAAAAACAGATATGCTTTCTAAAAACATAGAGTTTTCGCTCAAACGATTGAACATCTCTAATTTGATGTGGTTTTTCTATAAAAATTTGTTCGATAATTGGAGCAACAGAAAGTGCAGTATCGCCAATATCAGTTTTATTGATTGGTACTTTTCTGAAGCCTAGAATATTTAAGTTAAACTCGGCTGCTTTTGCAATGATTAAACTTCTGCATTGCTCTTTTAAAAAACCATCTTTGGGAAAAAATAGCATGCCAACTGCATAATCTCCTGCATTGGGTAATTCTATGTTAAGTTGCTCGCATTCGTGTTTAAAAAATTCATGTGGAATTTGTGTTGCAATACCTGCACCATCGCCTGTGTTATTTTCGCAGCCACAAGCACCACGATGTTCCATGTTTTCTAAAACAGTTAAAGCATCAATTACGTGCTGATGTTTTTGAACACCTTTTATATTAGCTACAAATCCAAAACCACAGGCATCGTGCTCAAAACGGGATTCGTAAAGTCCAGGGACTTTTTGCCAACTTTGATGAAAAGTTGATTGTGTTGAATCTTGATTGGTTTTTAAAGTTATTTTTTCGCTCATTATAGTTAGTTTTAGCAGTAATAAAATGTTATACTAAAAATCCAAACGCTTTTTCATCGTCTCGTAAGTTGGTATAATTAATTTGAAATGCATTTAGCTTATCAATCAACAAGTCATAATCTTTTTTTTGTTTGCATTCTATGCCAACAAGTGCAGGACCAGCTTCTTTATTATTTTTTTTGAAATATTCAAAACGAACAATATCATCTGTTGGACCTAAAACATCGTTTACAAACTCTTTTAACGCTCCAGGGCGTTGGGCAAATCGAATTAAAAAATAATGTTTTAATCCTTCGTATTGCAAGCTACGTTCTTTAATTTCTTGCATACGATCAATATCGTTGTTGCCACCACCAATGATGCAAACAACTGTTTTGCCTTTAATCTCGTTTTTATATTGCTCTAAAGCTGCAATAGCCAATGCACCTGCAGGTTCTACTACAATTGCTTCTTTATTGTACAACTCCAAAATAGTAGTGCACAATTTACCTTCTGGAACAAGGCATATTTCTTGAATATTTTCTTTACAAATAGCAAAAGTTTTTTCGCCTACTTTTTTTACTGCTGCACCATCAACAAACCTGTCAATTTCTGATAATGCAATAGGAGCATTGTTATTAAAAGCAGCTTGCATGCTTGGGGCACCTGCAGGTTCAACACCAATAATTTTGGTGTTTGGTGATACTGTTTTAAAATAGGCACTTACACCTGCACTTAAACCTCCACCACCAATAGGAATGAATAAGTAATCTATATTTTGAAGTTGTTCAAAAATTTCAATACCCACTGTGGCTTGCCCTTCAATTATTTTTTCATCATCAAACGGATGAATAAATGCCATTTGGTTGTTGTTGCAAAACTCAATGGCTGAAGCAGCGGTATCATCGAAAGTGTCGCCAGTTAAAATAATTTCAATATTACTGCCACCCCACATTTGTGTTTGTGAAATTTTTTGTGGAGGTGTAGTAATGGGCATAAATACAAACCCTTTTAAATTTAAATGAGCACAACTGTATGCAAATCCCTGTGCATGATTGCCAGCACTTGCACACACCACACCTTTGCTTGCAAGCTGTTTATCGAGCGTACTAATTTTATTGAACGCCCCACGTAATTTGTAAGAACGAACAAGTTGCAAATCTTCTCGTTTTAAGTACACTTGTGCTTGTAATTGCTTACTTAAATTGTTGTTGTATTGTAATGGTGTGTTACGTACAATAGATTTAAGCCTGCTGTGAGCTTCTTGAAAATTAAGTGATATGGGGTTAAATGAAACCAAGTTTTTTGTTTTTTGTTTTTTGTTTATGGTCTGACGCCTTTGAGGCGTCTGACCAAGTGTTGCATTTTTGTTGATTAAAGAACTGGACGTTGAAATGTGCGACGCCTTTGAAGCTAAATAGTAGTACTGCAGCCGACATCAAAAAAAATAACCGTCCCAAAACCCTCCAAAGGAGGGGAATGGGAAAGCAATTATTTTACAATTTGCTTCATGGCCGTCATGGCTTTACGTAAAGTTGCACCAATATGCTCTATTGGATGATTGCGTATTGCTGCATTTACTTCTATAATGGTTTTATTGTCTACACCATTTGTTTTACCATCGTTGAAGTTTTTGCCAATTACTTCGGTAGTTTGTTTTGCCATAAAATCTTTTAATAATGGTTTTGCAGCATGATCAAACAAATAGCAGCCATACTCGGCCGTGTCTGAAATTACTCTATTCATTTCGTACAATTTTTTACGAGCAATAGTGTTGGCAATTAATGGTGTTTCGTGCAACGACTCATAATAAGCACTTTCAGCCTTTATGCCAGCTGCTACCATAGTTTCAAAAGCCAACTCAACACCTGCTTTTACAAAAGCTACCATTAAAGTGGCATTATCGAAATAGGTTTGTTCTTCAATTTTATCTTGAGTTATTGCAGTTTTTTCGAAAGCAGTTTCACCAGTTGCAGCACGCCAAGTAAGTAAGTTTACATCGTTATTAGCCCAATCTTCCATCATGGTTTTTGAGAAGTGGCCACTCATAATATCATCTTGATGCTTTTGGAACAACGGTTGTAAAATTTGCTTTAATTCTTCTGACAACTCATTTGCTTTAATTTTTGCAGGATTACTTAACCTATCCATCATGGCTGTGATGCCACCAAGTTTTAAAGCTTCAGTAATGGTTTCCCAACCAAACTGAATTAGTTTTGCAGCAAAGCCAGCATCGATGCCTTGCTCTACCATTTTATCGAAACATAAGATTGAGCCTGTTTGTAAAACACCACACAAAATGGTTTGCTCACCCATTAAATCACTTTTAACTTCGGCAATAAAAGATGATTTTAAAACACCTGCTCTATGGCCACCTGTAGCAACAGCATAAGCTTTAGCTTGCTCCCAGCCTTTGTTTTCAGGATCGTTTTCGTGGTGAACTGCGATTAAAGTTGGTACACCAAAACCACGTTTATACTCTTCTCTTACTTCTGTACCAGGACATTTTGGTGCAACCATGATTACAGTAATATCTTCACGAACTTTTAAACCTTCTTCTACAATATTAAAGCCATGAGAGTAAGATAAAGTTGCACCTTTTTTCATTAATGGCATGATGGCATTTACCACTTGTGTATGTTGCTTATCGGGTGTAAGATTTAAAACTAAATCGGCTGAAGGGATAAGTTGCTCATAAGTGCCAACTGTAAAACCATTGCTTGTTGCATTAACGTAAGAAGCACGTTTTGCATCGATAGCTTCTTGGCGAAGTGCATACGAAATATCTAGGCCACTATCTCTCATGTTTAAACCTTGGTTTAAGCCTTGAGCACCACAGCCAACTATTACAATTTTTTTGTTTTTTAAGGCATCAACTCCATTAGAAAATTGACTAATATCCATAAACTCGCATTGGCCAAGTTGTATTAATTTTTCTCTTAAAGACAGTGTGTTAAAGTAGTTCATTTTGTTATTGATAATTTATTGATTGACGATTTGTTGATTAAATTATTTATTTTATTGAATTAGCTTTGTGAGCTTGGTATCCTTAGTTTCTTTGTGAGAAAACTACATGGAAAATACTTGTTCATTTTCGTTAAGAAATTCATTTTCTAACAAAGCCGTTGAAGGTTCACGTTCTTCGAATTCTTTTAATTTTTTATGGAAGCCTTCGCTATTTTTTATGATGGCTATACGGGCACTTCTTACAAATTCTATCAGCCCAAAAGGTTCTAAAACTTTGATTAAGTTATCCGTTTCTTCTCTATGGCCAGATACTTCAAACACAGTATAATCTTTACGAATTACCACAGCTTTTGCTCCATGTTGGCTAAGTAAACGTTCTACTTTTACTTGCTCAGCAATAACATCGGTTGGTACTTTATACAAAGCCAATTCTTGCCAAATAATTTCATCGTTTCTGTTGAAATAAACTTTCAATACTTCTACTTGTTTTTCAATTTGCCTGCAAACTTTTTGAATTACATCTGCTGTTTCGTTAATCACGATTGTAAATCTAAAAACCGACTCAATTTCGCTTGGCGATGTATTTAAGCTTTCGATATTTAGTTTTCGACGTGTAAAAATCATGGCTATTCTATTGAGTAAGCCAATTTGATTTTCGGTATAAACGGTTATGGTAAATTCCTCTTTTGTCATGTTAGTTTATTTTAAGCCACTAAGGCACAAAGGTTTTAAAAACCACCCCTAACCCCTCCACAGGAGGGGAAGAAGCATGGGCTATATTTCTTCTTTAGTTAAAACAATTTCTGCAACGCCACGCCCTTGAGGTACCATAGGAAACACATTATTCTCTTTAGCAACCATCACCTCAAGTAAGTATGAGCCATTGTGTTGCAACATGGTTTGTATTGCAGTTTTAAGGTTTTCTCTTTTATCAACTTTTTGACCATCTATATAATAGCCTTTGGCAACTGCCACAAAATCGGGGCTAGTAATGTCTACAAACGAATATCTTTTTTCGTGAAATAATTGTTGCCATTGCCTTACCATACCTAAAAATTGATTGTTTAAAATAACAATTTTTACATTGGGTTTAAATTGCATGATGGTACCTAGTTCTTGAATGGTCATTTGTACGCCACCATCACCAATAATGGCAATTGTTGGTCTTGATGAATCGCCATAAGCTGCACCAATAGCAGCAGGTAATGCAAAACCCATGGTGCCTAAGCCACCACTTGTAACATTGCTACGAGTTTTATTAATTTTAGCATAACGACAAGCAACCATTTGATGTTGGCCAACATCTGTAACAATAATGGCATTGCCAAGTGTAATTTCATTGATACATTTAAGCACTTCGCCCATTGTAAGTTGCTCGGAAGTTGGGTTTAGCTCATCATGAATACAAGTATCATATTCTTTTGCATAATGTTGAGTAAACCTTTCTATCCACTTACTATTATCTTTTTTATTGATAAGTTGTGTAAGTAGTGGTAAAGTTTCTTTACAATCGCCCCAAACAGGTACAGTTGTTTTAACGTTTTTATCTATTTCGCTAGGGTCGATATCAAGATGAATAATTTTAGCTTGTTTAGCGTATTTGTCTAATCTGCCAGTAACTCTATCATCGAATCGCATGCCTATTGCAATAAGTACATCACACTCGTTGGTTAAAACATTTGGACCATAATTACCATGCATCCCAAGCATTCCTACACTTAAAGGATGATCTGTAGGAATTGCACCCATACCCATGATTGTCCAAGCAGCAGGAAGATTTGCTTTTTCAATGAAGTTTAAAAATTCTTTTTCGGCGTTGCCTAAAATTACACCTTGTCCAAAAATTACAAATGGTTTTTGTGCTTCATTAATAATTTTTGCAGCCTCAGAAATATATTCTTTTCTAATATCTGGTTTTGGTTTATAACTACGTATGTGATTGCATTTTTGATAGCCTGCATAATCAAAAAGTTGAAGTTGAGCATTTTTAGTAATATCTATAAGCACTGGACCTGGTCGCCCACTTTGTGCTATATAAAATGCTTTGGCCAACACACTTGGAATTTCATTAGCATCGGTAACTTGATAATTCCATTTTGTAACAGGAGTTGTAATATTTATAACATCTGTTTCTTGAAAAGCATCAGTTCCTAATAAATGAGCAAAAACTTGGCCTGTAACACAAACTATTGGAGTGCTATCAATCATAGCATCGGCAAGGCCAGTAACTAAGTTTGTTGCTCCAGGGCCACTTGTTGCAAATACAACACCAGTTTTACCACTTACTCTAGCATAGCCTTGAGCAGCATGTATAGCACCTTGTTCGTGCCTTACAAGTATGTGTTGCAACTTATCATTATAATCATATAAAGCATCGTAAATAGGCATAATTGCACCTCCGGGGTAACCAAAAATTGTAGTTACTTGTTCTTCAATAAAAGCTTCTAAAACAGCAACAGAGCCAGATACCTGAGCCTCTCCAAAGGAGAGGGGGGAAGAAAGAGGGGCTTTTATGTTATCAGTTAATTTTGTTTTATTTATTGTTTTATCGCTCATAATAAAGTTTTATTTTTTACTAGCTTTCCGAAAGCTATGAAGCTTTTGGAAAGTTTAATGTTTTTCAACTCCCCCTTGGGGGATTTAGGGGGCTGTGTTTTATTCATCTGTTACACATCCTTCGCTTGCATTTTTAACTAATTTGGCATATTTAGCTAATACACCATTTGTGACTCTGCTTTGAGGTTGCACCCAAGCTGCCCTTCTTTTTTGTAACTCTTCGTTAGTAATGAGTACATCTATTGTGTTTTTGGTAACATCAATTTCAATAATATCATCATCTTTAACCAACGCAATATTTCCACCTTCAAAAGCTTCTGGCACAATGTGACCCACCACAAAACCATGACTTCCACCACTAAATCTACCATCGGTTATTAAGGCAACATCTTTACCCAAGCCAGCACCCATAATAGCAGAAGTTGGTTTTAGCATTTCTGGCATTCCAGGAGCACCTTTTGGGCCTTCGTAACGAATAACCACTACATCGCCTTTTTTAACTTTTCCATTTTCAATACCTTCAATAAGATGTTTTTCGCCATCAAACACTCTTGCAGGGCCTTTAAATTGTAAGCCCTCTTTACCTGTAATTTTTGCTACACTTCCTCCTAAAGCTAAGTTGCCATACAAAATTTGCAAATGACCAGTAGCTTTAATAGGATTGCTTAAAGGGTATAAAATATCTTGAGAAGAAAAACTTATAGGCTCAATATTTTCTAAATTTTCAGCTACAGTTTTACCAGTTACTGTAAGGCAATGACCATGTAATATTTTTTCGTTGAGTAAATACTTCATAACAGCAGGTATTCCACCTTCTTTATGCAAGGCTTGCATCAAGTATTTTCCGCTTGGCTTAAAATCTGCCAACACAGGTGTGGTATTGCTTAAACGCTGAAAATCATCGATAGTAATTTTAACACCAACACTTTTTGCCATTGCTATCAAATGCAATACTGCATTGGTACTTCCTCCTAAAACCATGATGATTCTTATAGCATTTTCGAATGCTTCGAAAGTCATGATGTCTTTTGGTTTGATATCTTTTTCGAGCAATACTTTAATAGCTGCTCCAGCAGTTAAACATTCTTTCTTTTTATCTTCACTTAAGGCAGGATTGCTAGATGAAAATGGAAGTGACATGCCCAATGCTTCTATTGCACTTGCCATGGTGTTGGCTGTGTACATACCACCACAAGCACCTGCACTTGGGCAACTATTTTTGATGATGCCTTTAAAATCTTCAGGAGTAATAGTGCCTGCTAATTTTTGACCCAAAGCTTCAAAAGCAGAAATAATATTTAGCTCTTGATTTTTATAGTATCCTGGAGCAATTGTACCACCATACACCATTAGTGAAGGACGATTTAAACGACCCATAGCCATTATCGCACCAGGCATATTTTTATCGCAACCAGGCAATGTAATTAATCCATCATAGTAAAAACCTCCACAAACACTTTCAATACTATCAGCAATTAAATCTCTGCTCACTAAACTATAACGCATACCATCAGTACCATTACTAATGCCATCGCTAATGCCTATGGTATTAAAAATTAAGCCTACTAAATCATTTTCCCACACACCTTTTTTTACATCTTTTGCTAGTTCGTTTAAATGCATATTGCAAGTGTTGCCATCATAACCCATACTACAAATGCCAACTTGTGCTTTTTGCATATCCTCATCAGTTAATCCAACGCCATACAACATAGCTTGAGCAGCAGGTTGGGTTTCGTTTTGAGTGAGTGTAGCAGAATATTTATTAATCATAAAGTTTTATAATAAGTTTTTTAAATTCCTATGGTGCAATTTTTATAAAGAGTTTGAATTTTTTTGCCAATACTTTCACTCCAGCTTATAGGAAAAACATAATCATCTATACTTTCCATACCAATTACTTCGGCAGCAGTACCACATAAAAAAGCACTATCAGCTTGCTTTATTTCTTGCGGTGTTATATTTTTTTCTTCGCAAACAATTCCGTTTTGTTTGCATATTTCTAAGATAGTAGCTCTTGTAATTCCTGGTAAGATATTAGCTGTAGTTGGTGTATATAATTTTCCATCTTTTTGAATGAAAATATTTGAACCCGGCCCTTCAGCAATAAAGCCATGTCCATCTAACAATAAAGCTTCATCAAAGCCAGAATTTTTTGCATCTTGACAAGCTAAAATTGAGTTTACATAATGCCCCGAAACTTTGGCATGTATTTTAAACCCTGATGGGTTTGGGCGTGAAAAAGGTGAAATTTTAACACGTAATAATTTATCGCCTAAATATGCACCCCAACTCCAAACTGCAATCATTAAAGATGATGTGTTGGCTTTTTGTAGCGACATATTTGGTGGACAAAAAACTAGTGGCCTTACATAAGCATCTGTAAGCTTATTAAGCTCTATAACTTTTAGTGTAATGTTAATTAATTCTTCAATTGTGAAATTGAAAGGAATAAATACTGCTTCGCAGGAAGTTTGTAATCTTTTATAATGCTCTTCTCCTTTAAACACTTTAATAGTTCCATCTTGCTGTGTATAGGTTCTTATACCTTCAAAAACGGCATAACCATAATGTAAACTTTGGCTATACAAATCTGCATTTGCCTCGGCTGCCTTTACATATTTACCATCTAAATAAATTATAGTATCGTTGTTGTAATACATGGGGATTGAAAAATTATGAATTGGGTTTTTGAAGTTTTAAAATGTATTGCTCAATAAAATTTCCTACATCGGTTGTGCCAATAAAATCGGTTGGATTTAAATCTTTTGTAAATAAGTTTTTACTAAGCGATTCTTGCACAGCTGTTCTTATTAGATTAGCTTCTGTAAACAGGTTAAAATAATCGAGCATCATGGCTGCACTTAAAATGGATGCTAAAGGATTGGCAATATTTAATCCAGCAGCTTGTGGATAAGAGCCATGAATAGGCTCGAATAAAGCTAAATTATTACCTATTGATGCCGATGGCAGCATGCCCAAAGAACCACTAATTACACTTGCCTCGTCGCTTAAAATATCACCAAACATATTTTCTGTAAGCATTACATCAAATTGTTTTGGATTGGTAATTATTTGCATGGCAGCGTTATCTACAAACAAATAATCAACTTGCACATCATTATAATTTTTTGCAATATCTATTACTGTTTTACGCCACAACCTACTTGTTTCTAAAACATTAGCTTTATCTACCAATGTTAGCTTTTTATTTCTTTGCTGTGCCGCTTTAAAAGCTAGATGTGCAATTTTTTCAATTTCATCTTTTTTATACAAGCATTCGTCTATGGCATAGCTTCCATCATCTGCCAAAAATTTTTTACCAAAATAAATACCACTTGTAAGCTCTCTATAAATTACAAAATCTACATCTTGTAATATGTTTTCTTTTAAAGGCGATAAATGTTTTAAACTACTATAAACACTTACTGGACGTATATTGGCATACAGTTGCAAGGCTTTTCGTAAAGCCAATAAACCTTGTTCTGGACGTTGTTTTGCATTGGGGTCGTTATCGTATTTTGGATGACCAATTGCACCAAACAAAATAGCATCTGCTTGATTACAAGCATCAATTGTTTGTTGAGGCAACGGAACACCAG
>JBMLOR010000151.1:0-2903 GCA_049242865.1 Chitinophagaceae bacterium
ATTTTGTAAAAGGAGCTTTAACTACACCAGAGCAATTAATTGCTGGTAAAGTTGCTGGGGTTGGTATTACACCAAATGGTGGTGCTCCAGGAAGTGGAAGTGTGATAAGAATCAGAGGTGGTTCTTCAGTTGGGGCAGGTAATGACCCTTTAATTATCATTGATAATTTTCCTATAGATGATAAAGGAATAGCTGGTAGCCCCAATGCCTTAGGTATGATAAATCCTGCCGATATTGAAACCTTCACCATTTTGAAAGATGCTTCTGCTACTGCAATTTATGGCTCTAGAGCAAGTAATGGGGTAATATTAATTACTACAAAAAAAGGGAAGTCTGGTAAAGCTAAATATAATTTTAGTAGTATGACAAGCTTGTATACACCAGCAAGAAAAATTGATGTTTTAACTGCCGACCAGCATAGAGCATTTGTAACCGGGTTAAACAATCCAGCTTATACTTCATTATTAGGAACTGCAAATACCGATTGGCAAGACCAAATTTATCAATCTGCTTTAGGTAGCGATAATAATTTTACTGTTAGCGGTTCAACTAAGGGAAAAATGCCTTACCGTGTAAGTGTTGGTTTTTTAGACCAAAATGGTATTTTAAAAACAGGCAACCTGCGTCGTGTAACAGCAGCAGTTAATTTAAGTCCTAAATTTTTAAAAAATAACCTATCTGTTGATATTAACCTAAGAGGAACAGTAAGCCAAAGCCGTTTTGCAAATGAAGGTGCAATTGGTGCTGCTGTAAATTTTGATCCTACAAAACCTGTACGTGCCAATAGTGGACGTTTTGGTGGATATTGGGAATGGTTAGATGGCAGTTCAACTACAGGTTTAAAATCTTTGGCACCACTAAACCCAGTTGGTTTATTAAACCAACTAGATAGTAGAAGCCATGTTGAAAGAAGTATAGGAAATGTGCAGTTTGATTATAAAGTGCCTTTTATTCCTGGGTTACGTGCAAATGTAAATATAGGATACGACGTAAGTAAAGGAACAGGAACTGTAACAATTAACGATAGTGCAGCAATGAGCTATCGTAGATTTAAAGATGCTAATAATGTAATGCATGGAGGGACTAATACAAGATATAGAGGCGATAAAAGCAATATTTTGTTAGAGTCATATCTTAATTATGAAAAAGAAACTGGTGTTGGAAATTTTGAATTAATGGTAGGTTATACTTATCAAGCTTTTAGAACAAAAGATTATTTCTTTGAAGATAGAACATTTAATGGTACTCTAGTTAACAGTCCTGTATTTCCATTTAATATTCCAGAAAATAGATTAGTGAGTGCATTCGGTCGTGTAAAATATAGTTTGAAAAACAAGTATTTTATTAGTGCATCTGCAAGAAGGGATGGAAGTTCTCGTTTCTCTCCACAAAATAGATGGGGCGATTTTTGGGCGGTAAATGCGGGATGGAAAATTAAAGAAGAAGGCTTTTTGAAAAATGTTGAGTTTATAAATGAATTAAAATTAAGAGGTGGTTATGGAACTACTGGTCAACAAAACTTTGGATTTGGTTATGAATGGCAACCTAATTATGGCTTAACTTCAAACCAAAGCCAATATCAATTTGGAAATACTTTCTTAAATGCTTATACACCTTTTGGTTATAATCCTAAGCAGAAGTGGGAAACTTGTGCCATGTCTAACATAGGATTAGACTTTGCTTTTGCAAAAAATAAAATTTCTGGTAGTATAGAATATTATTACAGAGAAAGCCGTGATTTACTTTTTCCTACACCACAACCAGCTGGTTCAAACTTTACTAATATTTTAACTACCAATATTGGTACATTGTTAAACGAAGGAGTTGAATTGAGTTTGAACACCAAAATAATCAACAAAAAGGATTTTACATTTGATTTAGGATTTAATGCTGCTTGGAATAAAAACATCATCACAAAGATAAGTGGAGATCCAAATTTCACAATTCCAACAGGAGGCATTTCTGGCGGTACAGGAAATAATATCCAAATACAAAAAGAAGGAGTTAATCGCCAAGCTTTTTTTACTTACAAGCAGATTTATGATAAAAATGGCAAACCAATTGATGGATTATTTGAAGATAGAAATAGAGATGGAATAATAAACAGCGATGATTTAGGCGTTTATAAAAAACCAGATCCAACCATAATTATGGGATTAAGTGGTAATTTATCTTACAAAAAATGGAGTGCAGGTTTTGTAATGCGTGCAAATTTTGATAATTATGTTTACAACAATGTATTTAGCAATGCAGGAGTAATAAGAAATATTACAAATCCAATTGGTTATTTAAATAACGGTAGTACCGAAGTTTTAAACAGTGGTATGAGTGGTAATGGAGCTAACTACTATCTAAGCGACTATTGGATTCAAAATGCATCTTTCTTGAGAATGGATAACATTAATATTGGATTCAATGCTGGAGACGTATTTAAAAATAATACAAGTTTAAGAGTAGGTGTAAACGTTCAAAATGCATTTGTAATTACTAAATACAGAGGCTTAGATCCAGAAGTTTTTGGTGGTATAGATAATAATGTTTATACACGCCCAAGAGTATTTGTATTTAGTGTAAATCTAGATTTTTAAACTTTAAAATAAAATCTAAAAAAAAATATATGAATAATAAATTTTTAAGTAAACTATATTTAGTTGGTATTTCTTTTATAATGCTAAATGCATGTACAAAGAAATTAGACTTACAACCAACTAACGATTTAACCGATGAAAAGGTTTATCAAACACCACTAGGCTACAAGCAAGCATTAGCTAAAGTATATGGTGCATTTGCACTTACCGGTAGCAATGGGCCTGGTAGTGGTGACGTAGCAGGAATAGATCCTGGTACTTCTGATTTTTTCCGATTGTATTGGAAAGCACAAGAGCTTACAACCGATGAAGCCG
>JBMLOR010000152.1:0-9632 GCA_049242865.1 Chitinophagaceae bacterium
TTAAAAAAGAGAATTGAACAAAGTGAAAAAGAACGAAAAGAGCTAAGTGGCATACGTAAACTTGCTAATGAACGAGCTAAAAAAGCAAATCTTCACAATAAAAAGTTGAGAGATTGTAGAGTGCATTTAAACGATGATGTACCAGCAAAAAATAAAGAAGCGTTTATTGCTCTGCAAAACAATAGTACTATTTTTATTACAGAGGGTGATAGTGCTAGTGGAAGTATTACAAAAGCACGAAATGTAGATACACAAGCTGTATTTAGTTTAAGAGGTAAGCCATTAAACACATTTGGAAGCACTAAAAAAATTGTTTACGAAAACGAAGAGTTTAATTTACTACAGCATGCACTAAATATTGAAGATGGATTAGATGGCTTGCGTTATAAAAATATAGTGATTGCAACCGATGCTGATGTTGATGGAATGCATATTCGTTTGTTGTTGATGACTTTCTTTTTACAGTTTTTTCCAGACTTGGTTAAGCAAAATCATGTATTTATTTTAGATACTCCTTTGTTTAGGGTGCGTAACAAGCAAGAAACAATTTATTGTTACGATGAAACAGAAAAGCAAGCTGCCATGAAAAAACTAGGCTCAAAGCCAGAAATTACAAGGTTTAAAGGTTTAGGAGAAATTAGCCCTGAAGAATTTGAACGTTTTATCAATAAAGATATGAGGCTTCAACCAGTAATATTAGAGCAAGGCGACCATATACAACAGTTGCTTGAATATTATATGGGTAAAAATACACCTCAACGCCAAGAGTTTATTATCGACAACTTAAGGGTTGAATTAGATGCTGTAGAGGGGTAGTGAGTTGATGTTTTAAATTACCATCAACTCATAAAAATTATCTTTATTAAGATATTTTTTTGCAAGTTCTTGTAGCTCTTCAGCAGTTACTGTTTTTATAGTTTCTACAGCCTGTTTAAAATAATTTTCATCTAGGCCATTTAAGATGTAACTCTTCCATCTACCAATGATTTGAAAAGGGCCATCTAAATCGCCCAGTAATCCACCTATCATATAATTTCTTACCAACGAAAGTTCTTCGTCGTCAATCAATTCATTTTGTAAAATGGCCATTTCTTTATAAACTTCGTCTATTGTAGCTTGTGCAACATCTCTGCCAGCTTCTGTGCTTATCATCCAAGCTGTGTTGCTCATGTGATTTTGTAAATAACTATGAATGCCGTAAGTGTAGCCTTTATCTTCTCTAATATTTTCCATTAATCTGCTGCCAAAAAATCCACCAAAAATATTGTTTAATACTTGAGTTTTTACAAAGTCAGGATGTTTGCGATTGGGAAATGGTAAAGCCATTCTTATACTTGCTTGTACACCTTTTTCATCATTAATTAAATGGTATTTTTTTTGTAAAGCAGGAGTTTGAAGATGATTTTTTTGAATGGTTACATTGTTATTTAGTTCAAGTTTTCCAAATGCTTCATTTATTTGAGACTGATAATTATGTGGCAATTTGCCAGCAATAAATATTTTGCAGTTGCCTTTTTTGTAATAATTGTTGTAATGGTTAATAATATCATCTCTTGTTATGGCATCATAAGCAATTGTAGAAGTGTATTTACCATAAGGGTGATTAATGCCATATACGTATTCATCAATTAGTCTGTTGGCAACAAAGTCACATTTTTTTAGGTTAACCTCTAACTTAAGTTTTTGGTTTCGTTTGTATATGTCGATTTCTTTTTCAGGAAAAATACTATCATTTATTAATTCAGTAATAAAAGGAAGAACTTGGTGTAAATACTTACTTAAACAATGAAGCGTAATAGTTGCTGTTTCATTGTAACAATTTCTATTTAAGTAAGCACCGTAGTGGTCAAAACTTTCATTTATTGCAAATGCATTTTTGTTGCTAGTTCCATTTTTTAATAAAAAATTTGTAGAAGCTGCAATAATATTTTTTTCTTCATACCAGTTTCCAGCATCAAAAACTAGCTCAAGCATTACAACATCTTGAGCACCAGCTTCAATGGCATAAACAGGAACATTATTGTCTAATTCAAAAAAGCTATATGGTTTAAGCTGTAATGGAATATCAACTGTATTGGTAATTGCAGGAGCAATTGTTCTATCTAAAATCATTGTATTTTTTTACATTATTAAATGTGGTTTTCCTTCTGCTAATCCAGCGTTAGAAACCACTACAAATTCAGGTTTGTAATTATTTAAATTACTTGCACCTCCATAACTCAATGCACTTCTTACACCATCTAGTAAACCTTCTACAACAAACTTTACACCACCTTTAAATGGTATAATCGTACTTTCCCCTTCAACGTTACGTTGCTCTTGGTTGTGTACAGTTTTTGTTTCTAAGCTTGCAGCACCTCTATAACGTTTATACAAGCCATTTGGTTTTTCAATTATTTGTCCAGGAGCTTCTTTTGTTCCTGCAATTAGTGAGCCAAGCATTACACATGATGCACCAAGGGCTAAAGCTTTACTAATATCTCCACTTGTTCTTATGCCACCATCAGCCATAACAGGTATGTTTGCAACATCAACAATTTGTTGTAAGCAAGTTACATTAGGTACGCCAAAACCAGTTTTTATACGTGTGGTGCAAAGGCTTCCTCCACCAACACCAACTCTTAAGCCATCGGCTCCCCATGTTTGTAAATCTTTAGCTGCTGTTGCACTTGCAATATTACCTGCAACAATATCTACTTGTGATGGTAAATTGTTTTTTAAAGTAGCAATTGCATCTTTTACATTTTGGTGATGCCCATGTGCAACATCAATTAAAATTATATTAGCTCCAGCATGTACAAGAGCAGTGGCACGCTCTGCAAAGTCGCCATTTGCTCCAACAGCAGCCATTACAGGAATTTTTAAATTGTTATGATTTAAAATTGCCCAAATTTCTTTTATATGATTTGCTTGTATTGCAAACTCTACCTTACTTACTTCTTTTGCTTGCTGCTCAATGCTCATAAAACGATGAATACATCCTACACCGCCCATTTCGGCTAAAGCAATGGCCATTTCACTTTCACAAACGGTATCCATACAACTTGCTACAATTGGATTTACTAGGCTATAATTTTTGGTAACCTTAGTTTGTAAGCTGATGTTTTTGCGTGAAGTAACTGCCGAAAAGGAAGGCACTAGCTGAATATCATCGTATGTTAGTGCATAAATTGAAGGAAGCATAAAATCTACATTTATTTTTTTACAACAAGCGAATGTAGGTGTAGTTTTTAAAGTTAAAAACTAAATTATACACAATTTTAATAACCACTTATTTTCGTTTGGCATTGAGTACAATACACAAAATATTACAACAATATTGGGGCTATCAAAGTTTTAGAGGTAATCAACAACAAATTATCGAAGCTGTTTTAAAGGGTAAAAATGTATTAGCAATTTTGCCAACTGGTGGCGGAAAATCTTTATGTTATCAAATACCTGCATTGATAAGCGAAGGTGTGTGTGTAGTAATATCGCCTTTGCTTGCTTTAATGAAAGATCAGGTGCAAAACTTGCATCAAAAAAACATCTCAGCAATTGCAATATCAGGCAACTTGCCTTATCAAGCTATTGAGAAAATTTTGGTAGATGCAACACATGGGAAGTATAAATTTATATACACTTCACCCGAAAGATTAAATACTTATTTATATAAAAAATACTTTCCTCAAATAAAAATAAATTTAATTGCTGTTGATGAAGCACATTGTATAAGCCAGTGGGGACATGATTTTAGACCTGCGTACACTAAAATTATACAAATGTTAGAGTTGCTCGAAAAGGTGCCCATATTAGCCGTAACTGCAAGTGCTACTAATACTGTACAGCAAGACATTTTAGCACAGCTGCATTTAGAACAAGTATCAGTATTTAAGCAGTCTTTGTATAAGCCAAATATTTCTTATTCAGCATTTAAAACAGAAACTAAACTTATTAAGTTATTGCAAATTCTTAAAAATGTACAAGGCAGTAGTATTGTATATTGTAGCAATAGAAAGCAAACAAAAAAAGTACAACAGATTTTGTTGGAAAATAATATATCTGCTGCACATTATCATGCAGGATTGCCCATAGAAGAAAGAGAAAAGGTACAAGAAAATTGGATTGCAAATAAAGTAAGAGTGATAGTTAGCACTAATGCATTTGGAATGGGAATTGATAAGCCAGATGTAAGAACTGTGATACATTTTGATGTGCCAGAAAACTTAGAAAATTATTATCAAGAAGCAGGGCGTGCAGGGCGAGATAATTCAAAAGCTTATGCGGTTGTTTTGTTTAATACCCAAGATATTGCCAAACTCAACCATCTTGCAAATGTAAAATTTCCAAGGTTAGAAGTTATTAAAGATGTATATCAAAACATCGCTAACTTTTTGCAAATACCTGTGGGAAATGGTGAAGGCTGTTACTACGATTTTGATATTATGCAGTTTTGTAAAGCGTTTAATTATGATGTTTTTGTGGTTTTAGGAGTACTTAAAGCCTTAGAAAAAAATGGCCATTTAATGTTTAATGAAATAGCTTTTAATGCAAGTAAAATAGTTTTTACAACAGATAGATTTACGCTAGAACAGCTTGAACAACAGCAACCAAACCTTGATTTGGTTATTAAAACCTTGCTCAGAAGCTATGAAGGTATTTTTGATACTGAATGTTTTATTAACGAAAAATTTTTAGCAAAGCTTTGTAAAACTTCTTTAACCAATTTGTTGCAAATTATTCAAAAATTACATGTACAAAGGGTATTGCAATACATACCATCAAAAACAACACCTCAGCTATATTTTAATTATAACAGGGCATCTGCAAACTATATACAATTTAATGAACAGTTGCACCAACAACAAAAAAATAATTTTGAACAAAAAACTCATGCCCTCATTAAGTATTTAATTAGCACATTAGATTGTAGAAATGAATTAATACAAACGTATTTTAACGATGACACACTAATAAAATGTGGTACTTGCGATAATTGCTTAGCCGAAAAACAAAGACCCATTGATTCAAAAAAATTTGAAGAAATTCAACATCAAATTTTGCAAAGTAATTTTCCAATGGTAATTGATGATTTGTTAGTTGCCTTAAAAAAATTCAACAAAAATCATATTTGGCAAGTAATTCGTTTTTTAGAAGATAAAAAGCTTTTAGAGATTAGTAATGATGGAAAAATAAATAAGCTTAAAAGTTGGTAGCTATTGGTGTTTCAATATCATGGTAAAACAAAAACTTCCATTTGTCTGTTGCACCTTGTTGCCACCATTGTTGCCTTAATTGCATACATTTTTTACCATCAAAATCATATTTAGCTACAAATTTATTTTTCATTTGTTTAAGTTGTGGAGCATCGTCTCCACCAAAAAAAATGGTTTCTCCATCTTCTTCAATCCAAAAAACTTGATGTTGTGGGCTATGGGCATGAGTAACTTGGTGCTTAATATAACCATCAATAGCACCTTCATCTGGCAATAAAACAAGTTGCACATGGTTTTCAAGTAGAGAAATTTCTTCCCAAATAAACGAAGGGAAACCTTGTTGCCTTGCAACTTCAAACTCTTGATGATGTACAAAGTAAGTAGCATTTTCAAAGCTTAAAGTTGGCTCGCCATCCACTAAATAACTTATGCCGCCAGCATGATCTTTGTGTAAATGGCTCATTAAAACTTTAGTAACTCGCTCTGGAGGAATACCATTATCCAATAAGTTTTTGTGCAACTGCAATTGACCATTAATGGTAAATCCTAAACCAGTATCTAAGAGTATTACATCTTTATCTGTGATGATACAAAACGGTTGCACCTCAACCAAAAGGCTACCACTGCTTCTATCTTGCAAATCATCTTGTTCGGGATTAAATGGTACAAATTGCTTGGTTTTATCTATGGTAAAACTTCCTTCAGAAAGTGGAATAATGGTCATTTTTATAGTTTGTAAAGCAACAAAGAAAGTGTAAAAAGGTTTTCCATTGTAGAACATAACCATCATAAAATAAATTAAGCGGTTAAATAAAAAATGATTGCCATTTGGCAATCATTTTTTATGTGTGTTCAACTAAAATTAACCTTTTCCTCCACCAACTCTGTTTGCCTCGTCTTCTGCACCACTGCTTCTTTTACGTTGTTGTGTTTTTAGTGTTCCTTTGTTAAAACGATAGGTAAAGTTTAAACTTATAACCCTACTTTCTTGTTGTTGTCTAAAGGCTGCGTCTACACTTCCATATTGACTGCTTCCTTTAATTTTTTGACTCCATAACAAATCTCTTACTCCAAAACGAATAGAACCTTTTCCTTTCATAATGGGTTGATTAACACCAAAATTTAACACTCCAAATCCATTAATTGCAAATACTGCATCAATTGATTTTGTTCTGTAAAAGCCGCCAATATCAAATGATGTACCTTTTTTAAGTTTAAAGTTTTGACTAACATTTATCATACCTGTTGTTGCTTCAAAACTTGCATATTCACCATTTACTATTCCACTAAATTTATTGTTAAATACGTTTACGTAAATATTTCCACTCCACCATTTTGTGTATTGTGCAAAAGCATTTACACTAATGCCAAATTGTTGTTGTTTGGCTACGTTGGCTTGTTTAACAAAGGTTTCGTTTTTTAATGAATTTTGCTCTAACACTGCCGTCATTATATCATTAGTTTGAGTATAATTTAAAGTAGTAGTTAAAAATCCTTTATAGCTATGAGTAAGTTCGATATTGTGGCTAAACTGTGGTTTTAAATATGGATTTCCTTGCTCAAACGTATATCTATCTAAAAACTCAACAAATGGGTTTAAGCTTTCGTAGTTAGGGCGTTGTACTCTTCTTCCATAGTTTAAAACAAAGCTATTTTTATCGTTTAAGTTATATTGAAAATAGGCAGTAGGAAACAATTGTACACTGTCTCTTGTAACAATTTGGTTTGTTGTAACAAGGTTTCCTTTAGTGTGCATGTGCTCCATTCTTAAACCTAATTGCATGCTTAGTTTTTTGCTCAAAGGCTTGCTAAAACTTACATAAGCAGCATTCACGTTTTCATTATATATAAAATGGTTACTTCTGCCAATATCTCTTACTCTACGTCCAAAATTTAAACTATCGTAAATAGCGTTTGCATCAGTTTTAACAAAACTAGTTTTTAATCCCGCTTCAAATTTTGCTCCACCTTTAAGGGGCATTGTAAAATCAACTTTAGCAGTGAAAATGTCAATTAGCTGAGGTAAATCACCAATTAAAGTATCACCTTTCATTAGTGGAATTCCAGCACCATTAAAATAGCTGTTAAAAAGTTTATTATCGTTTCCTATGTTGTATTTAATATAATCTACATCGGCACTAATTTCTTTGCCTGTGGTATCAATAATGTGTTTAAAATTTAAATTACCACTATAACTGTTGTAATTATTAATATTATCTGCAATACCATTTGTACGCATTTGTAGTATTCTTGATGCATTAGATATTCTAATTTTTGCATCACTCAGCATTGTATTTCTATAGTCATCAATACTAAACACACCACCAAGGGTTGTTTTTTTATTTGCGTAATAATCCATTCCTATTTTAGCATTCCAACCTCCACTACTTTTAGTGATGTTATTGGTTTGGTTAAAAATAGATTGCACGTTTTTGTTGGTACTGTTATCTAAAAAATTTCTGTCAATATCTAAATCCTGAAAGCTACGATTATAGTAAACCATTGCATTTCCAAAAATATTTACTTTGTTTTTGCGATAGTTAGCATTAATGCTTTGACTTAAACGTGGATTTACAAAGTATCCAAAGCCTGTTGTTGTGCTGCCATTAAAGCCAAATGCTTTAGATTTTTTTGTTTTAATGTTTATGATACCAGCGTTTCCAGCAGCATCGTATTTTGCAGGAGGGTTGGTCATAATTTCAATTTGGTCTAAGTTGCTTGCTTGCATACTGCGTAATAAATTTACCAAATCAGCACCATTAATATAAGAAGGTTTTCCATCCATATAAATTAAAACACCTGCTTTACCTTTAAGTGAAATATTGCCATCTTTATCAACACTAATGCCAGGGCTTTTTTCTAAAACCTCCAAAGCATTTGCACCTACATTACTTGGGCTAGCATCAACATTTACTATTGTTCTATCTAGCTTCATCTCTACCAAAGGTTTTTTACTAGCAACAGTAACATTGGCAAGATCTTTAGAAACTGCCGTTAATTCTATGCTTTTTACTTCAACTACATTTCTATTTGAAGTATAAATACCTGAAAGGTATTTTGCAAAGCCATTGGCCATTACACCAATTAAAAAATTACCTTGTTGCGGAGTAGAAATTTCAAAGCTGCCATCTTTAGAACTTACAGCAATTTTTACGATACTGCTGTCTTTTGCCTTTAGTAGTTGCACAGTAGCTGCTTCTACAGGTGAATTTTGTGATAGAATTTTGCCTACAAACTTGGTGTTAGAGGTTTGAGCATTAGATGAAATGATGCATAAAAATGCCATCACTGTTACGAAAATTGGTTTCATGATTTTTTGTTTTTTGTTTTAATGGTATCATGCTTTACGAGCAAGCTCTCCAAGTCATGATTTTTTGTTTTTTGTTTTAATTGTATCATGCTTTACGAGCAGGCTCTCCAAGTCATGATTTTTTGTTTTTTGTTTTAATGGTATCATGCTTTACGAGCAAGCTCTCCAAGTCATGATTTTTTGTTTTTTGATTTGTTGATGCAAAACAACAATACTATGCAATACATAATACCTTGTTTTGCTATAAACGGTATTATAATTTGATAAATGGGCTTTTGTATAACATTATGCAGCATATTTCAAAAGAATCGTAAACCAACACACTAATAAACTAACAACAAACGTTTTAAAAACATGGGATATAAAAAGTTTAGAGCAAAGCAATTATTTACAGGAGCAGAAATGTTAGATGAAAATTGGGTTTTAGTAGCACAGGCAGATGGAACAATTGAAGCTGTAATACCTTTTGATACTAACGATACTGAAGTTGTTTTTTTTGAAGATGGAATAATTACACCGGGCTTTATAAACTGCCATTGTCATTTAGAACTTAGCCATTTAAAAGGTGTTATAGAAGAAGGCAGTGGAATGGTAGATTTTATTTTGCAAATTTTGGGTAAACGATTTAGCTTTAAAGAACATCAGCAAGATGCCATAAAAGCTGCTGATAGTTTTATGGAGCAAAATGGAATTGTTGCAGTTGGGGATATTTGTAATACAATAGATACTTTAGAAGTTAAAAAACATTCGCAACTTTATTATCATAATTTTATTGAAGTTAGTGGTTTTTCTCCTTTAATTGCCCAAGAAAGATTTGATCAATTGGTTAAGGTGTATCATTGTTTTGAAGCTGAGTTTCCAAACCAAAATAGCTTAGTACCTCATGCACCTTATTCGGTTTCAGAAAAGTTATTTCAGTTGGTTCAACAATTTAGTGCAAACAAAATATTAAGTATACATAACCAAGAGTGTGAGGATGAGAATCCATTTTTTGAAAATAAATCAGGAGATTTTTTAAGGCTTTACAACACTTTAAATGTTGATATTGATTTTTTTAAACCAACAAAAAAAACAAGCTTACAGTCGGTTTTACCCTACTTGCAACACAATCATACAATTTTAGTGCA
>JBMLOR010000153.1:0-3660 GCA_049242865.1 Chitinophagaceae bacterium
ACACTGGAATCTTGAAAATTTGTTAAATAACACAAATGGTGAAGTAGATGTTTGGATAAATAGTAATGCCGATAGTGTAGAACTTTATTTAAACAAAAAATCTTTAGGCATAAAATCTATGCCAAAAAACAGTCATTTAAAGTGGAAAGTTCAATATCAACCAGGTACTTTAGAAGCTATTGGTTATAAACAAGGAAGAATAATTAAATCAAAAGTTGAAACTACAGGAGCAGCAACACAAATTGGTTTAACTGCCAACAAATCAAAAGCAGTGGCCAATGGAACTGACATTGTTGTAATTAATGTTGCAGCAAAAGATACAGAAGGACGAATTGTTCCTACAGCAAACAATTTGATAAACTTTGAAATAGCAGGTGATGCAAAAATTATTGGTGTAGGAAATGGCGACCCAAGTTGCCACGAAGCTGATGTTTGTTTAGATAACAATTGGAAAAGAAGTTTATTCAATGGCTACTGTCAAGTAATAGTTCAGGTGGGTAAAACCAAAGGCATTTTTAAATTAAAAGCAAGCTCAGGTAATCTTAAAAATGCTTCTGTTGATGTAGTTGCTTTTTAAGTACTATTACCTTTTTCGTCTTTTAAAATCTCCACGTTTCCAAGCTTGAATAAAATTTCCCCAAGCCGCAGGATTTAATAATCCAATGGGTGGAGTTTGTCCAGCATAATAATATTTAGCTGCTTGCTGTCTAAACTGAAAATTCACTGCTTCTCTCCCATCATTTGGCAAATTAGCCAATAAAGCAGCACGTTTTTCGGCATCTAAATTTTGACGAGCAATTTCATAATAATCGTCATTAAACTTATTATTCACAAAATCTCTTTCAAATTGCTCTCTAGTTAGTCGTGATTTGATAACTGTTGCAGGCAGGTAAGAAGTATCATTATCCATTAACTGAATTACGCTAAATTGATTATCAGGCAAATTTTTAGGAATAATGAGTTGCCTATCTTTATAACCTATACTGCTAAGTATAATTTTATCTCCTTTTAAAACTGCAATACTAAAAACACCATCTCCATTAGTTATGGTTCCTCTTCCTTTGCCTTCAACAATTACACTTGCTGCAGGTATAGCTCGTAAGCTATCACTTGTCATAATTACACCATACAATTGAACAACACTATCCTTTTGTGCTATTGTTTTCGTTCCAATTAGTAAAATTAATACTATCGACAGTAAAAGTTTATTCATGGCAAATACAAAGAAACATTAATAAATGGAACTTTAAAGTAACTATGATTCAAAATTTCTGAATACATAAAATTTATCAGTCCTTCTAAAATAATAAACAAAATAAGCAACTCAAACATTAGCTTTGCACACTTTTAAAAATTTTAACAAAAACTTCTATACCATAAATATGACAGAATCCGAAATTCTTAAGGCACTAAGTAATGTTCAAGAACCAGATTTAGGTAAAGATTTGGTAACCTTAAACATGGTGAAAGACATTGTTATTGAAGGCAACAAAGTAAGTTTTACCATTGTGCTTACCACACCTGCATGCCCCATGAAAGACATGATGCAAAAAGCTAGTGAAAATGCCGTAAAACTATTAGTAAATAAAGAAGCAATAGTTACAGTAAACTTTACTAGTAATACCACAACAGCTCGTAAAGATGCTGGCAGTATTTTACCTAATGTAAAAAATGTTATAGCAGTGGTAAGTGGAAAAGGTGGTGTTGGCAAAAGCACAGTTGCCGCTAATTTAGCATTAGCATTAGCCGAAGGTGGTGCAAATGTTGGATTAATGGATGCTGATATTTATGGGCCAAGTGTACCAATTATGTTTGGGGTAAGAGGTGAACGCCCCATGATGAAAGAAGTAAATGGAAAAGGCGTAATTATTCCTTTGCAAAAGCATGGTATTAAATTAATGAGTATTGGCTTGTTGGTAGACGAAAAAAATGCTGTGGTTTGGCGTGGTCCAATGGCTAGTAGTGCTATTAAACAATTTGTAACCGAAGTAGATTGGGGCGAATTGGATTATCTTGTAATTGATATGCCTCCTGGTACTGGCGACATACATTTAACCATGATGCAAACTGTACCAATGACAGGTGTGGTGATTGTTACAACCCCACAACCTGTGGCTTTAGCAGATGCTAAAAAAGGTATTGCAATGTTTGGGCAAGCCCAAATTAATGTTCCTATTATTGGGCTAATTGAAAATATGGCCTACTTTACTCCTGCTGAATTGCCAGAAAATAAATACTACATTTTCGGAAAAGAAGGTGGCAAAAATTTAGCAGAAGAATATGAATTAAATTTCTTAGGTCAAATACCATTGATTCAAAATATTAGAGAAAGTGGTGATAATGGAATACCAGCAATGGCTGGCACTGATGAACTCAGTAAAAATGCTCTCAGAGAAGTTACCAATAACGTGGTAAGAAAAATTGCAATTAAAAACGCAGGGTAATTTGTAATTTAATTAGCCAATATGGAAATTTGCTAATTAAAGAATACATAAAAAAAATTATTAATAAAATAAACATTGGCTAATTGTCAAATTAGCTAATTATAAAATTTAAAAAATGAGTTTACAAGCAGGAATTGTTGGGTTACCAAACGTAGGAAAAAGTACGTTGTTTAATGCAGTGAGTAATAGTGCCAAAGCACAAGCAAGCAATTATAGATTTTGTACCATTGAGCCAAACGTTGGTTTGGTTGATGTTCCAGATAAAAGATTATATGTTTTAAAAGATTTAGTAAAAACTGATAAAGTAATACCTACACAGTTAGAAATTGTAGACATTGCAGGCCTGGTTAAAGGTGCTAGCAAAGGCGAAGGTTTAGGCAATAAATTTTTAGGAAATATTAAAGAGGTGGATGCTATAATTCACGTAATTCGTTGCTTTGAAGATGAAAATGTATTACGCGATGAAGGTGCTATTAACCCATTGGGTGATAAAGATATTATTGAATACGAACTACAGCTGAAAGACCTTGAGAGCGTTGAAAAGAAAATTCAGCGAGTAGAAAAATTAGTTAAAACCGATGCTAAATTAAAGCCTGAATTAGATGTTTTACTTAGATGCCAAGCCCAATTAAATGATGGAAAAAATGTTAGAGCTATGGGATTATCTAAAGAGGAAAAACAAGCGATTGCCGATTTATTTTTGTTGAGCGATAAGCCTGTTTTATTTGTTGCTAATGTAGACGAAGCTAGCATGCACACAGGAAACAAATTTAGCGAAGCATTAAAAGAAGGAGTTAAAAACGAAGGTGCCGAAGTAATTGTAATGTGTAATAATGTGGAAGCCCAAATTGCCGAAATGGACAATGAAGAAGACAAACAAATGTTTATGGAAGAATTTGGCATGAAGGAACCTGCTTTAGACAGACTAATTCAAAGTGCTTACAAATTACTTAGCCTAGAAACTTATTTTACTGCAGGTGTACAAGAAGTTAGAGCATGGACAATTCATAAGGGTTGGAAAGCACCTCAAGCTGCAGGTGTAATTCATACAGATTTTGAAAAAGGATTTATCAAAGCAGAAGTTATTAGTTATAACGATTATGTTCAATATAAAACTGAAGCTGCTTGCCGTGATGCTGGTAAACTAAGAATTGAAGGAAAAGAATATATTGTTAAAGATGGTGATGTAATGCATTTTAGATTCAATGTGTAATTA
>JBMLOR010000154.1:0-1289 GCA_049242865.1 Chitinophagaceae bacterium
ATAAAGCTTCAGTAACTGGTGATACAGTTGGTGATCCTTTTAAAGATACATCTGGACCAAGTATGAACATTTTAATTAAACTAATGAGCATTGTAAGTTTAGTAATTGCACCAACACTTGCTGGTTTAAAACCAAGTGCTGCAAAATCTACTACTCCTGCTGAAAAGAAAGTAGAAGTAAAAGCTAACGACAATACATCAAAAAGCTCAACAAACAATAATACTTATTTGATTATTGTTATGTAATTAATATAAAAAACTATATACAAAAAACCCTGCACAAATGCAGGGTTTTTTAATGTTTAAGAATTAATTATTTTCGAATGAATTGATATCTACTTACACTGTCAGCAGGTATTAATTAAAATTTATCAGGTAAACTTAAAAAAGGAGATTTGCCATCGGTGATAATTAATTTGCTATTGTTAGATTGACTAAGCTGTCTAAATGCCTCAATTTGTTTAAATTTTAAAACTGCTGGGCTTAAAGATTTGTTTATTGTATCATTAGCTCTTCGTGTTGCATCGGCCTCAATTTTAATGGCATTTGCTTTACCCTCGGCCTCAATTTCAGTAACTCTTTTTTTTGCTTCTGCTCCAATGATGGTGGCATTTTTTTCTCCTTCGGCTTGTATTCTTGCAATTTCTTTTTTACCTTCTGCTTCAATTATTCTTCTTTCGGCATCACGTTTTTCTTTTTCTTTCACAAATTCCATACGTTGAGCTTCTTGTTCAGCTTGTAGTTTTTCTTCAATGGTACGAGCTAATCCGTCTGGTAGTTTAATATTCTTCATTAATACATTTTCTACCATAAAACCACGCTTTTCTAGTATTTCTGCCATTTGTCTTTTAATGGAAGCTTCTATTTGCGATCTATCACCACTATGCATATCTTTTGCATAAAACTTTGCAGTAATATCGGCAGCTGCACTTCTAAACACAGGAA
The DNA here is from genome assembly GCA_049242865.1 of Chitinophagaceae bacterium. GTDB lineage: Bacteria > Bacteroidota > Bacteroidia > Chitinophagales > Chitinophagaceae > CAIVPM01. The sequence goes on from JBMLOR010000154.1 coordinate 945, forward strand.
GTATCACTTCATTTTCATATCCTAAGCCAATTGTTTGCACTATTTGTGGTGCCATTTCACCTTTAATTCTGTACAGTATAGAAATATCTGTTCTAATGGTTAACCCTTCTTTAGAAGGCAAATCAGTTCTTACTTCAAGATTAACCACTTTAGTAGGAACTTTTATAAAAGTTTGTGTAAATGGATTAAACCACCTTGCACCTTGCTCAAATGCAACTGGGTTTATTTTTCCTAAACTACGTTTTACACCTACTTCGCCTTGGCGTACAATGGTACATGCAGTTAATGATGAGGCAAGTGCTGCAACTGCTAAAATTTTGTTCATAGTAATGATTTTTGTTTCAG
>JBMLOR010000155.1:0-1348 GCA_049242865.1 Chitinophagaceae bacterium
ATGCTTCCCCAAATGTAGTTGCAAATGAATATAAATTGCCGTTGGTTGATAATGTTTCTGAAGACTATGATGCTATAATTGTAGCAGTTGCACACAATGAATATAAATCTTTAAATGAGGCATATTTTAAAAGTATTACAAACGAAAATGCTATTTTAATTGATATGAAAGGCATTTATAAAAACATAGATGCTTTAACCACCTGGAAGTTATAAAGTTGAATATAACCTAATTTATACGAAAAAATTTTCAAATTAATGAGCAAAGTTTTTGATGTTACAATTGTAGGTGCAGGAATTGTAGGTTTGGCAACTGCTTTAAAGTTAAAAGAAGCTATGCCCAATTTATCCATTCAGATTTTGGAAAAAGAAGAAAATGTTGCACAACACCAAACTGGCCACAATAGTGGGGTAATTCATTCTGGTATTTATTATAAGCCAGGAAGTTTAAAAGCGTTAAATTGCAAACATGGATATGATTTACTTTTAGAGTTTTGTAATAAAAATGAAATAAAGTATGATTTGTGTGGTAAAGTAATAGTTGCAACAATCCAACAACAAAAAACTGCATTAGAAAACATATATAACCGAGGTATTGAAAACAACTTAGTTGGAATAAAAAAAATTACAAAAGAGCAAGTTAACGAAATTGAACCTCATGTAAACTGTGTAGAAGGAGTTTGGGTACCTCAAACAGGAATTATTAGCTATACAGAAGTGTCGATAAAAATTGCTTCTTTATTCAAAGAAAAAGGCGGTGAAATTCACTTTAATAATAAAGTAGTTGGTATCAAAGCAAGTAAATCAACATATACCATAGAAACCAACAAAGCCTCATTTGAAACAAAAATGGTTATTAATTGTGCAGGTTTATATTCTGACAAAATTGCACAGCTTACAAACAAAAAAATTGATATTAAAATTGTACCCTTTAGAGGAGAATATTACGAGCTTAATAAGGATAAAGAATATTTAGTTAAAAATTTGATTTATCCTGTACCAAATCCAGACTTTCCTTTTTTAGGTGTGCACTTTACTCGTATGATAGGAGGAGGAATAGAAGCAGGCCCCAATGCTGTATTAGCATTTAAACGTGAAGGTTATAGCCGCTGGCAAATTAACTTTTCAGAGCTATTTGAAACCATAACTTATCCTGGATTCAGAAAAATAGCAACAAAGTATTGGGATGAAGGTGTTATGGAAATGAAACGCTCTTTTAGTAAAAAGTTATTTGTAAAAGCGTTGCAAGAATTAATCCCAGAAATTCAGTATAACGATGTACATAGAGCCGGGGCTGGGGTACGTGCTCAAGCTTGTGATACAAAAGGTGGTTTATTAGATGATTTTTC
>JBMLOR010000156.1:0-22927 GCA_049242865.1 Chitinophagaceae bacterium
GGCCAAGTGGTGTGTATAACAACTGGTATAAAGGTTGGACAAGATTTGGCAATTAATTCTTTTGTGTAGTTTTTACAATTATAAACGTTAGTTATCGCCACTGAATTTTTATTCAGTGGTTTTTTTTGTTTTTAATGTTATCATATGATTAATAAAAATTAATCAGTTACTCTTATAAGCATCATTTTTAACTTTAAAAACAAGTATATAATTTGATGCTTTTGTTTGATATTTAATTTTAAAAAGAAATATGTTGTTGATTTTGAGGATAGATAATAATTTCAAATTTTATAGAAAGAAAAAGGAATAACAATAAAAAGCCATTATTTTAGCAATGAGTTAAAGCTAAGTCAATAGTGCCAGTTAAACTTTTTCTACAGATTTAGGTCAACAAAACAAAACGCTGCTACATGTATATAAGCTTGCAACCTTGGACTTTAGATTATAAAGAACAATTGGTTGAGTATTTTAATAACATTAATATCTGGAATAATTTACGTAATTATATTCCACATCCTTATACAATGGAGGATGCTGAAAAATTTATATTAACTCAGATAGAAACATTTCCTTCACAAAATTTTGCCATCTTTAATGAAAATGAGTTGGTTGGTGGCATTGGTATTAATTTGTGTAACGATGTATATGTAATGAATGTAGAGTTAGGGTATTGGATTGCAGAACCCTTTTGGCATCAGGGCATTGCAACAATTGCAGTTGGTTTAATGACTAATTATGTTTTTGAAAATTTTGCTATTAATAGAATTGTAGCAGAGGTATTTGAATATAATAAACCAAGTATGAGAGTGCTTGAAAAAAATGGATATTATTTAGAATGCTTAAGAAGAAAATCAATTCTCAAAAACAATTATTTGTACGATGATTATGTTTGGGTTAAACAAAAAATTATTTAATTTTTATTTGGTTAAACTTTTTCAAATGCATAAAGTCTGAGTTGTAAGCCAAAGAAAAATTAGACATATATGCAACTTCTACACAAAAAATTTACTCTAATTATTCAAAAATTTTTCTATGATTAAGAAAAACATTGCAACCAATGAATTTGGCTTTGTGTTTAATCCTGCTACTGGTGATAGTTATAGCAGTAATCCTGTAGCTGCTGATATTATAAACCTAATGAAAGAAGGGAATTCTCTAAAAGACATTAAAAAGTTATTAATCGATAAATACGAGGTTGATGCTTTAACACTTGAAAAAGATGTTGATGACTTTATGAATTTACTTAAAGAGAATAATTTGCTTAACAATTAATAACTTATTTTATGAGTGCTAACAAACCCATAACAATTGCGGTTACTGGCCTAAATGCTATTGACAGCCCTGGACCTGGAATTGCAGTTATTCGTGCAATAAGAGATGGATTTTCAGAGCCTGTAAGAATTATTGGCTTAGCTTATGAAAGTCTTGAGCCAGGCATTTATATGGATGGAATATGTGATAAAACATATCAAATATCCTATCCTGCAGCAGGTGCTGAAGTGTTGTATAATTCAATACAATACATTCATAGCAAAGAAAATATTGATGTTATTATTCCAAATTTTGATGCTGAGTTGTATAACTTCATATCAATTGCACCAAGATTAAAATCATTAGGAATTCATAGCTTTTTGCCAAGTTTTGAAATGTTTGAAGCCAGAGATAAATGGAACTTAAATGCCTTTGGCGAAAAGCATAATTTACTTGTGCCTAAAGACAAAGTAATTTATAATGTAAATGATTTGTATTTAATTGGAGAAGAGTTTGGATATCCTTTAGTTGTAAAAGGAAAATACTATGAAGCCGTTGTTGCGTATACTTTAGAACAAGCACAAAAAGCATTTTATAAAATAAGTGCCAAATGGGGACTACCAATTATAGTACAACAATTTATTAATGGAACTGAAGTAAATATTGCTGCTTTAGGCGATGGTGAAGGAAATGCTATTAGCATTATACCCATGAAAAAAATGTATATAACAGATAAAGGTAAAGCTTGGGCTGGTATTACTTTAGAAGATGAAAATATGTTAGACCTTGCAAAAACTTTTATCAATGCAACTAAATGGCGTGGAGGTTTTGAAGTCGAAATAATGAAAACTGATAAAGGCGAATTGTATATTATGGAAATCAATCCACGTTTCCCTGCTTGGATTTATTTAAGTGCAGGTGCTGGCCAAAACCAACCAGCTGCACTAGTAAAAATGGCTTTGGGTGAAAAGGTTGCACCTATGACTGAATATAATGTTGGTAAGCTTTTCATCAGATATAGCTGGGACATGATTGTAGATGTTAGTAAATTTCAACAATTTACTGCTTTTGGAAGCATTTAGTTGACAATGGATAGTTGATAATGAATAATTTTTTATGAAAGAAAATCTTGTAAAACAAAAGAGCTTTGATTTTGCCATAAGGATTGTAAAACTCTATCAATATTTATCTGAAAGTAAAAAAGAATTTGTAATAAGTAAACAATTATTAAGAAGTGGTACAAGTGTTGGAGCGAATATTAGAGAAGCAGAACAAGCAGAAAGTAAGAAAGACTTTATTCATAAATTTCCATTTCATTAAAAGAAACAAATGAAACTATCTATTGGCTTGAACTTTTAGTAGCTACAAAAATTATTACAACAATTATCGAAACATCAAAACAAAAAAATAAATAATTCAAAAAGAATTATCAATTATCAACTAACAATTTTCAATTATTATGAGCAAATTAAAATACGAAAGACCTCTCATTAAGAAATTAAACGCTGGAATGATGAACAAATTTGGAGCTCAAAATGAGTTTACTCCTGTAACACATATTGATGGTGTGAGTGTTAAAAGCTTAATACAACAATATGGCAGTCCTTTATTTGTATTAAGTGAGCAAAAAATTCGTCAAAATTATAAAGCTGCTGTACGAGCATTTAGCACTCGCTATCCTAAAGTGCAATTTGCTTGGAGTTATAAAACACATTACAACAATGCAGTTTGTAAAATTTTCCATAGCGAAGGAAGTTGGGGCGAAGTTGTAAGTGGTTTTGAGTATAAAAAGGCTTTAAAAAATGGTGTGCCAGGGAGCAATATCATTTTTAATGGTCCAGATAAACACGCAGATGAAATAAAATTAGCTATCGAAAATGATTCACTCATTCATATAGATCATTTCGAAGAATTGTTTTTATTAATTGATATCTGTTCTCAATTAGATAAAAAAGCAAGAGTTGCTATTCGTGTAAATATGGATACTGGTATTTACCCTGTGTGGGATAGATTTGGGTTTAATTATGAAAATGGACAAGCATGGCAAGCTTTGAATAAAATTGTTGAAAGTGGCAAGTTGCAGTTGGTTGGGTTACACGCTCATATTGGCACTTATATGCTTAGTACAAATGCTTATGGTGTAGCAGCAACAAAGCTTTGCGACCTAGCATCAAATTTAAAAAAGCAGTTAAATGTTACTATTAAGTATTTAGATTTAGGTGGTGGATTTCCAAGCCAAAATAAATTAAAAGGTAGTTGGGGCGATGTGCCAACCCCAAGTGTTGATGAGTTTGCAGAAGTTATTACAACCACTATTTTAAACTATGGTTTTAAAAGCGAAGATTTGCCTTTATTAATTTTAGAAAGTGGTAGAGTGTTAATTGATGATGCAGGCTTTTTATTAGGAACAGTTTTAGCCAACAAAAAATTGAGTGATGGTAGAAAAGCCACCATTATGGATTTTGGTGTAAACATTATGTTCACCTCTTTTTGGTACGATCATAAAATTTCTCCAGCACAAGAAGTGAGTCAGTTTAATGAAGATTGTGTAATGTATGGCCCATTGTGTATGAATATTGATGTGGTACGTGAAAATGTAAATTTGCCATTATTGAATAGAGGTGATCATGTGGTAGTGCATAAAGTTGGGGCATATAATATGACACAATGGATGCAGTTTATTGCCATGAGACCTAACATTGTTTTAATAGATACCAATAATAATACACACATTATTCGTAAAGCAGAAAATTTAGAATATTTAGAAGCATTAGATGTAATGCCAGAACATTTAAAATAGATTTTTAATCAATAATTTTTCTGAATTGGTTTGTGTTTATAATCTAACTAATCGAGTTCTGTTATAAATACTATATACTTCAAGCAGCATTATTTGTAAGCAGCACTATTTAAATTTTATAATATCAAAAGCAAACTTCAAAATATTATTCCAGTCTTAAATGCTATTTTAAATAGCTATTCAGTTTTGTTTTTTTCAAACAATAAGCTGTTTGCTGTTTTGTTACTTGTTGTTTCTTTTTTTAATCCTTATGCAGGGTTAGCAGGCTTTGTAGCAGTTTTGGTGTCAGTTGGGTTGTCATATTTTACTGGACTAAATAAGGCTTTTATCGAAAGAGGAACATACAGCTACAACGCCTTAATAATTGGTTTAGGAATGGGAGCATTTTACAATTTAAGTATTGCTTTTTTTACATTGCTTGTTGTAGTTTCAATCTTTTCAGTTGTATTATCTGTGGTGTTTCAAAATAAGTTGGGCAAAACCGGTTTGCCATTTCTTACAATTCCATTTGTGATTTGTTTTTGGATAGTTTTACTAGTTACAAAATCTATTGAAGCTATACCATTTACACAACGAAATATTTATTGGATTAACAACGTGTATGAGGTTGGTAATTCAGGAATTGTACAATTTCTATTATTTTTTGATAGGTTAGAAATGCCATTTTTAGTTTCAACTTTTTTTAGAGCATTAAGTAGTTTGTATTTTCAAAATAATATTCTCAGTGGAATTATTATAGCAGTTGGTATGCTAATACATAGTAGAATTATTTTTAGTCTACTTATTATTGGGTTTCTTGCAGCGTTTGGGTTTAATTATATTGTACTTGCACATCCAACTGATGTAAGTTATTATTTATTAGGCGATAATTATATTTTAGTTACAGTTGCAATAGGTGGTTTTTTTGCAATTCCCTCAAAGCATTCTTACTTGTGGGCATTAGTAAGTGTACCAATAACTTTTATAATTGTTGTTGCATTATCTAAGCTTTTAGAAAGCAGTGGTTTGCCAGTATTTTCAATGCCTTTTTGTATAACTGTTTTAAGTATGTTAATGTTTTTTCAACTTAAAAATCAATTAGGTAGGTTAGTGCTTACACCAATACAATTATATTCCCCTGAAAAAAATTTATATAACTATATAAATAATAAAGAAAGGATACAAAATGCAAATCACATTCGCCTGCAATTGCCTTTTTTAGGTAAATGGTTTGTAAGTCAAGGATATGATGGAAACTTAACCCACAAAGGAGATTGGGGCAAAGCCTTAGATTTTATAATTGTAGATAACGAATTAAAAACTTATAAAAACTATGCTCAAAACGTTGAAGATTTTTATTGCTATAACAAGCCTGTTTTAGCACCAGCTGATGGTTATATAATGCAAATTGAAGATGGGATTGATGATAATGCAATTGCAAAAATTAATCAAGAAAAAAACTGGGGTAATTCAATTGTTATCAAACACGCTGAAGGTTTGTATACCAAAATTAGCCATATAAAAAAATATAGTTTTAAAGTTGCCATTGGTGAATATGTAAAGCAAGGAGATGTTATTGCAAGCTGTGGCAATAGTGGACGAAGCCCTGAGCCTCATGTACATTTTCAAGTTCAAACAACTTCGTTCATAGGCAGTAAAACATTTGCTTATCCTTTTAGTTATTACGTTAGCGAATCAAACGGAGTTTCTACCATTAATGAATTTACTGTGCCTAAAGAAACTGAGCAAATTAGTAATGTTATTATAAATACTTCCATAAAAAAAGCATTCGATTTTTTGCCAGGCTTTTATATGAATGTATTAGAAGAAAACAATGAAGAACAAAAATGGGAAGTTTTTACAGATGCCTACAATAATTCTTACATTTACTGTTACAACACAAAATCTCTGGCCTATTTTAAAAAGAACGAGGTAGTATTTTATTTTACAGCTTTTGAAGGAAATAAAAACAGTTTACTCTATAAATTTTATATTGCTTGTTACAAAGTATATTTAACTACAGAAGTGAATGTAGTTGCCAATGATAAGTTTCCTTTGCAATTAAGAAAAACTACTATTTTTCAATGGTTACAAGATGTTGTTGCACCATTTTATATTTTTAGCAGATTGTGTTACGAATCGGTAAATAAAGTACTTTCAAATGATTTTCTTCATCCATCTTTTCAAATTTGTAGTAAGCAAACCCTTCAATTTTTGAGTTTTAATAAAACAATAAACGAGTCGAGTATAATAATCGAAAATGACAATATCAGTTCTTTTTCGTTTACAAAAAATAACAAACAAATTAAAGTTATATGCAAGCAAAGAGATTATTAATTGTATTTTGTTGTGTGGGTATTTCTTTCTTATCAAATGCTCAGTTGGTTGTGCCAACTGCCGAAGCAGATGCAAAATCTTTACAACTTTATAATGAAGGAAGATGGAAAGATTTAATTGACTTTGGTAAACAAAAACTTTCTGATGGAATTGATTTTCCTTTACTACAAATGAGAATGGGTTATGCCAATTTTAAATTAGGAAATTTTGCACAAAGTACTATTCACTACAATAAAGTAAAAAGTGTTGAACCATATTCTAAAACGGCCAACTATTATTTATACCTAAATAATTTATATTTAAATAATCAGCAAGTTGCAAGATTTTATGCAAATAAACTAGATGAAAATACTAAGCAAGAAATAAAGTTGCAGCCATTTACTATTAGTGATGTTGAAACAGAAATAAGTTATAAATCACCAACTAATATTCGACGACAAGATGCACAGTTTTACAGAATTGGCTTAGGTTTAAATTTAGGGTACAATATACATTTACAGCAAAGTGTTGCATTATTTAATCAAACAATAGATGAGCCTGCAATGGGTTTATTGGGTGTTAGAAATCCACGAAATATTGCAATTAATCAGTTTGAGTACTACGCAAAAGCAAGTGTTGCAATTAGTAGTAAATTACAAGTAATAGGTGGGTATCATTTTGTAAAAACACCTTTTAATAATTTAGAATATAACAATCACATAGGTTTTGCAGGATTACAACTTACAACACCTTATTTGCATGTAAAAGCTTTAGCAAATTTTGCTACTATTTCAAATACTAATTATACGCAGTACGATGGCGTTATTAGTTTATATCCATTAGGCAACACCTCATTGTATAGTATATCAAAAGGAAGCTATAATAATAATTTTCTAATATCACAGGTGTTAGGATTTAAGGTTGCAAAAAATACTTGGTTAGAGGCTAATGCAACTTTTGGAGAATATCTTAATTTATTAGACAACGATGCACTTTATTTGTATAACGATATAGATACAAAACTCTTTAAAGTTGGAGGAAGTTTATATACCAACATTTCTAAAAAAGCAATTCTATCAATAAATTATACATTAGATAATAAACGACTTTTTAATTCAAATACAAATTTTAATCAACATTCAATAACAGGAGGTATAAAATGGACATTCTAAAAAAATCAATTGTAGTAGCAACTTGTCTACTTAGTTTTCAAGCTCAAAGTCAAACTTTTGACGAAACTTTAAAAGCATTTAAAGCAAGTTATAACAGTGAGTATAATAGTAACTATAAAGCAGCCATTAATGATTTGCAAAAAGTATACAAGGCCGATAGTTACGAAATAAACTTGCGTTTGGGTTGGTTATATTATGCCAATAAAGATTATACAAAAAGTATGGAGCATTATCAAAAAGCTATAGACCTTCGTAAATACAGTACAGAGGCTAGATTTGGATTTATTAAGCCAGCCAATGAGAGTAAACAGTATTCAAAAGCCTATGATAAGTATGAGGAAATTTTAAAAATAGATCCATACAATAGTGTGGCTAATTATTGGGTTGGTGTATATTATTACAACGCCAAAAAATATGATATTGCTTCAAAATATTTTGAATTAGTTGTAAACATGAATCCTTTTGATTATGATAGTAATTATATGCTAGCATGGACTTTTTTAAATTTAGGAAAAGTAAACGATGCTAAAACACTATTTCAGCAAGCACTATTTTACAAGCCAGATGATGCTGCTGCAAAAGATGGCTTGAGTAAGTGTAAATAAAGTATTTCAATAGGCATCAAGTGATGTAAAGTTTTAATCTTATTTGGGTTTTTTTCGAACTAAACATTTGTTTGTTTTGTTGTTTACAATTCAAACAAATGTTTTTTTTTGTGAGGTTTTATTTTTATAAATTTTACTCATGAAAATCTTTTGTGAGTTTATTTACATGATAATTTTAAAAGTTGCATATGGAACACAGTATACCTAAAGTTACACATCGTTTTTTAGATGGGCCAAAACCTAGAACAAATGAACTAGCTTTCGCTTGGAAAGTTTTTAAAGAGTTTATAAATGCATTTAGAGTGCTGCATTTTGTTGGGCCAGCAATAACTGTGTTTGGCAGTGCAAGGTTTAAAGAAGATAATGAATATTATATTCAAGCACGTGAAATTGGCAAACGAATTGCAAACTTAGGCTTTGCTACTTTTACAGGTGGTGGCCCTGGTATTATGGAAGCTGCAAATAGAGGTGCTTTTGAAAATGGAGGTATGAGTGTTGGTTGTAATATTAAACTTCCTTTTGAGCAAAAAGGCAATGAATATGTACATAAAAGTATAGATTTTGAGTATTTTTTTACTCGTAAAGTAGTGTTAGTAAAATATTCAAAAGCTTTTGTAATTATGCCAGGTGGCTTTGGTACAATGGACGAGTTGTTTGAAACTTTAACACTTATTCAAACCAAAACCATTCAAAATTTTCCTGTAGTTTTATTTGGTAAAAAATATTTCGAACCATTAGTACAGTACATGCAGTTAATGATAGTTGAAAAAACAATTTCGCCAGAAGATTTAAATTTAGTTCTTTTAACAGATGATTTTGATGAAGCTATAAACCACATTAGTACTTATGTAAAATCAAAACCAAGAAAACAAAAAACTAAATGGTGGTTGTTTGAACATAAATAATTTTTACACTTAATTTTTCAATTTTTACTAAAACTAAATTTTTTGATTTAGTTTGCCTGATAATGTTCATCTGCAATTTTCAAAGCTTCACTTATTATGGCTAAGCCTTCATCAATTTCGGTTTTAGTAATACATAAAGGAGGAGCAATAAATACATAATTCCACCTTACAAAGGTGTACATACCTAGTTCTTTTATTTTAGCAGCCACTTTGTTCATTATTTCCATTTCATTGGGCTTGGCATTAAAAGGTGCCATTGGTTCTTTGGTAACTTTATTTTTCACAATTTCTAAACAACCAAGTAAGCCTGTATTTCGCCAATCGCCAATTGAGGGATGTTTTTGTTTTAACAATTCAATTTTTTCGTTCAAATAATTCCCCATTGTTGCTGCATTTTCAATTAGGTTTTCATCTTCATAAATTTTTAATGTTTCTAAGGCAGCAGCACATCCTACAGCATGTGCACTATAGGTAAGCCCAAGCCATAAAACATTATCATCATAATGTTTGCTTATTTTTTCGCTTACAATCAAAGCCCCAAAAGGAATATATCCACTAGTGATGCCTTTTGCAGTAGCAATCATATCTGGTATTACATCATGATTATCAATTCCAAACCATTTTCCTGTACGGCCCCAACCACTCATTACTTCATCAATAATTAATAAAATTCCGTGCTTGTCGCAAATGGCTCTTAATTTGGTAAAATAATCTTTAGGATATTTTATGCAACCACTACTTCCACTTTCGCCTTCCATTAAAATAGCAGCTACATTTTGTGGACCTTCAAAGTCAATTACTCTTTCAATATGGCTTACACATTCGTATTGGCATTTGCCAAAAGTTTGCCCAAATGGGCAACGATAGCAAAAAGGATCTTCAACATGAACAAAATTTGGAGCTTGTTGGCTATCAGCTGCCAGTTTTCTTGGGTCGCCTCCAGCACTCATAGCTGCATAACTAGCACCATGAAAAGCCCTATATTTTGTAATTATTTTATGTCTGCCAGTGTATAGCCTTGCCAATTTTATGGCATTGTCAATTGCAGTTGCACCACAAACGGTAAATAAGGTTTTAGTTAAACCTTTTGGGGCAATACTAGCAATTTTTTTACCCAATTCGCCCCTAACTTCTGTTACACAACTTGGAGTTACATAGGCAACTTGTTGCATTTGTTTTACAACAGCATCAGTAACACGTTGATTGCCATGCCCAATATTTACATTCATTAATCCACTGCTAAAATCAATATATTTTTGTCCATCATAATCATACAAATACACGCCCTTAGCTTCTTTAATGGCAATTGGATTTATTCCCTTTTGTTTACTCCAACTAAATAGTGTGTAATCTAAATTGTTTTGAATAATTTCTTTAGAAGATGACATGGCAATAGTTTTAATTGTTTATAACTTCAACCAACTCACACAATTTTAGTAGTAATGAGGTGGAATGTTAATTGATTTTTAAATGTAAGTACTATTTTTTACTACTGAAATCAGAATTTTTGAATTATGCTTCAAACCATAAATATATCTACATTTGCTTAAAAAATATTATGAGTTTTGAAGTAACAGGAAAGTTAATTGTAAAATACGATGTTCAGCAAAAAACAGAATCGTTTAAATCTCGTGAATTTGTTATTGAAAAAATTGACGATGTGCAAGGAAGAATGATAAGCAACTTCATTAAATTTCAGTGTGTACAAGATAGAACAGCTATGGTTGACAGATTTAATATTGGTGATGATGTAAAAGTTTCGTTCAATATTAGAGGAACAAAATGGAATAAAGATGGTAAAGATTTATTCTTTACAAATCTTGATGCATGGAGAATGGAAACTGTAAAAATGGGAGGAGATGCTGCACCTCAAAATAACGATTTGCCTGATAATTTTTTACCAAACGACGCTGTAGTTGATGATTTGCCTTTTTAAATTTATTTGCTTGAATTAATAAGTAATGCCAAAGCAAGTAATACTAAAACTAAAACCAGAAGAGGCTTTTGATGATGAAGTTTTAATGCAACTTATTGCCAAAACTTTAAAAATATTTAGGAAAACTATTGCTGGTTATCGTTTCGTTAAGCAAAGTATTGATGCACGTAGTAGGCAGCAAATTTGGATTAATGCTACACTTGAAGTTTTTATTAACGAGGTTGTACAGCCTTTGACTTTACAAAGCTATAAGCTGCAAAATGTGCAAAATGCTACAAAGCAAGTAGTAATAGTAGGGGCTGGACCAGCGGGTTTATTTGCAGCTTTGCAATTACTTGAACAAGGGATAAAACCCATAATTTTAGAAAGAGGAAAAAATGTAAAAGACCGCCGTAGAGATTTGGCACAACTCAATAAATACGGAATTTTAAACGAAGAAAGTAATTATTGTTTTGGCGAAGGTGGTGCAGGCACTTATAGTGATGGTAAATTATATACCAGAAGCAACAAAAGAGGCAATATAGAAAAAATTTTACATTGTTTTGTACAGTATGGTGCCGATGAAAGTATATTGTACAAAGCACACCCTCATATTGGGACAAATAAGCTCCCTAAAATAATTACTAATATTCGAGAAGCCATAATTGCACACGGTGGTGAAATTCACTTTAATCAAAAAGTAAATGATATTGTAGTTGAAAATGACTGCATCAAAGCTGTAAAAACTAGTGTTGGCAATAGTTTTAGTGGAAATGCTTATATATTAGCTACTGGTCATAGTGCTAATGATGTATATGAATTGCTGTACACCAAAAATGTTTTGTTAGAAAGTAAGCCATTTGCTTTAGGTGTAAGAATTGAACATCAGCAAAATATTATAGATGCCTGTCAATATCACACACCAATTAATGAACAAAGGAAAAGTTATTTGCCCCCAGCTAGTTATAGTTTGGTAGAACAGGTAAATGGGAGAGGAGTGTTTAGCTTTTGTATGTGCCCTGGAGGAATAATTGCCCCAGCAGCAACCAAAAACAAACATTTAGTAGTTAATGGGTGGAGTCCTAGTAAGCGTGATAATGAACATGCCAATAGTGGTATGGTGGTGCAAGTATTTTTGGAAGATGCTTTAGCGTATTTTAAGCAACAAAACATAAAAGGGTATGATGCTTTGCATCCTTTGGCTTTACTGCATTTTCAATCTTTAATTGAAGCTAAAGCTTTTGAGGTTGGTGGAGGAAATTTTGTAGCTCCAGCACAAAGAGTTGTAGATTTTTGCACCAATAAAACTTCAAATAGTTTGCCAACTTGTTCTTATCACCCAGGGCTACATGCAACAAATTTGGAAAAAGTATTACCCAATTTTGTGCATCAAACTTTGCAACAAGGAATTAAGGCTTTTGGTGCTAGAATGAAAGGTTATTATACCAATGATGCAGTAGTTGTAGGTGTAGAAAGTAGAACGTCTTCTCCAGTTCGTATTCCTAGAGATAAAGAGAAATATCATCATCCTCAAATAAAAAATTTATACCCCTGTGCCGAAGGGGCAGGATATGCAGGAGGAATTGTAAGTGCTGCTATGGATGGAGAGAACGTTGCAAAAGCAATTGCTTTGCAAATCTAAAATTTGTAATTTAAAAGCTTAAACTATAAACTTAAACTTTGTTATGATACATTTGTTATATAAAAAATAATTTTATGCAATATAGATACATGGGGAAAACTGGCTTACAACTTAGTATTTTAAGCTTTGGTAGTTGGGTAACCTTTCATAAGCAAATTGCCGATAATACAGCAGATGAATTAATGGGTATTGCTTATGATGCTGGAGTAAACTTTTTTGATAATGCAGAAGTATATGCTTTAGGAAAAAGTGAAGAAATGATGGGAAGAGTATTAAAGCAAAAACAGTGGGATAGAACTAGCTATGTATTAAGCAGCAAAGCTTATTTTGGCTTTAGAGGTAAAGAAAACAAACCTAACCAAACTGGGCTTTCACGCAAGCATTTAACTGAAGCTTGCCACGAGGCTTTACAGCGGTTACAAACTGATTATTTAGACATTTATTTCTGTCATAGACCGGATAAAAATGTGCCTATTGAAGAAGTAGTACTTACCATGAATACCTTAATTAATCAAGGGAAAATTTTGTATTGGGGTACTAGCGAATGGAGTGGTGTAGAAATAATGGAAGCTCATAAAGTTGCCAAAGATTATCGTTTAATTGGCCCTCAAGTTGAGCAACCACAGTACAATTTATTTCATAGAGAAAAACTGGAAAATGAGTATTTGCAAATATTTAAAAATGTAGGGTTAGGTACAACTATTTGGAGCCCACTAGCAGCAGGTTTACTTACTGGTAAATACAACGATGGTATTCCTGCAGACTCTAGAATGGCAATTGAAGGGTTTGATTGGTTAAAAGATAGATGGATTGTAGAAGATAAAATTAATAAGGTAAAACAACTACAATTAATTGCAAACGAATTAAATGTAAGTGTTGCCAATCTTAGTATAGCTTGGTGTGTAAACAATTGTAATGTAACTACAGCCATTCTTGGAGCAACCAAAAAAGAACAGTTACAAGAAACTCTAAAAGCCCTCGATGTTTTGCCAATGCTTACACCTGAAGTGTTAAGTAAAATAAATGATGTAATGGATACTAAACCAAAATTGGCTGAGTTTTAGCCATTTTTATAAAGATATTGGTGGATTTTTGGGATTTGAAATGATTGAGTATGAAAATTACAAGTGCTTTATTTTTAATTTTATTTATTTCATCTTGTAACCATTCATTTACATTATCTAAAAAAAAATATGCTGAAAATGCAAGTTTTATAACAGGCACAGAATTTTATAAATTAACAAATACATATAACTGGAAGCAAAGAGATTCGTTTGCTTTAACTCAATTGCTACAACGGAAATTTCCTGATTTTTTTTCAAGATTTGTACCTATAAATTCAACTATTATAAATGCAAATGGAGAAAAAA
This sequence comes from Chitinophagaceae bacterium, assembly GCA_049242865.1. Taxonomy (GTDB): domain Bacteria; phylum Bacteroidota; class Bacteroidia; order Chitinophagales; family Chitinophagaceae; genus CAIVPM01. The sequence goes on from JBMLOR010000156.1 coordinate 13,956, forward strand.
TAAATGCCACTTTTTATGTATCACAAGATTATGTTTGTATTGGTACAAATGAAGACTGGGCAAGAGTGCCACTTACTCCAATGGCAGCACAATTAATTGCGGATAGTTTTAATTGCTTTTTGCCAACACCTAAACTGGTTGATTTAATATATAGCCAAGCCAAAGTAAAGTTAGAACCACAGCCAATGTTTATATATAGAGATAGTAGTATAACTATGTGGCAGCATCATTTAATTATAGAGGGACAAAGAAAAAATCGTAAAGGATTAATTGCAGGAATTAAAAAAGATGTTGTACTTACTCCAAAGTTGTTAGAGCCAAAGAATGGCAATAAAGTGGCTATTTATGGATGGCATAAATTAAATGGAAAGCCAATTCAACCTGTTTATGCAGGTCATATAAATTGGTATGTTGATTATAGTCATGGCATAAGATTAGTGTACCGAAAAGTAAAAGTAAATAAGCAATGGATGGATTATCAGCAAATAATGAAAGACCCATTATTAAAGCAACTGATTTGCGACGAGGAAGCTTGTGGCTTTTTGAAGTATTAATTGTGGAGACAAATACATAAATTACTTATGTATATGTTATATAGGTATTATATTTGTGGCATGAATAAATCTAGTTTATACAAAGGATGTTTGGAGCCTATTTTGCTTAAATTGCTAAAAGATAATGGTAAGATGTATGGTTATCAGATAACACAAAAAGTGAAAGAACTTACGTTGAATGAATTACAAATTACTGAAGGTGCGTTGTATCCATTGTTGCATAAGTTAGAGTCTGATGGTATTTTAGAAACTGAAATTGAATACATTGGAAATAGGATTAGAAAATATTACACACTTACAAAAGTTGGAAAAAAACAATCCATTATTGTAGCTAAAGAGATGGATTTGTTTTTGCAAAGCTTAAAAAATATTTTGCAACCTACATTGGCTAAATCGTAAAGTTTAAAGTTATGCTTAATAGAGGTACTAAATTATCAAACGATCAAGTAGAATATTTGTATCAATTTTGTGTAAAGCATTATGTAAGAGATTACGATGTACAAATAGAGCTTGTAGATCATTTAACTAATGCCATTGAGCAATTATGGCAAACTAACCCAAATTACACTTTTGAAGAAGCCTTGGATAAATGCTACAAATCTTTTGGCTACAAAGGTTTTGCAGGAATTGTAGAACAAAAAACAAAAGCCATTCAAGCTCAACATGCTAAGGCAAAAAGAAGCATATTTTGGAGTTTTTTTACAATACCTAAAATTGCTTTGGTTTTTATGATTGCATCTATTATTTTTTTAATGCCTCAGTTTTTTTTGGCTCATCAACTTAAAATTATAGTATCAATTGTACTATTAATTAGCGTGGTTTTACACAGTTATTTTATTGCAAAATTCCATAAACAAAATAAAAAACAACAAAAACAATTGTTGCTTACAGCTAATGTTTATTATGTAAGTGATGGTCCTTTGTTGTTGTATGTGCTATTCCCTTACCATAATGTATATGAGAATATATCATTTAGTGTAAGTGCTTTTTACTTGTTAAGTTCCATGTTATTTGTTTTATCGCTTAGCTTGTATATTTCAATAACTTATGGAAAAACAATAATTGCCAAAGCAAAAAACAATTATCCATTAGCTTTTTCATAATTCTCATGCCAATAGTTGCTTACACTCATTTAAAAATTTATCATAGTTAATGGCTGCTGTACCCACTTCTTCGCAAACTAAACCACCAGCAATATTAGCTAGTTGAGCAGCCAATTCCATATTTTTAGTTGCAGCATAAACAAGTGAAGCTACACAAATAACGGTGTCGCCTGCTCCACTTACATCTGCAATGTTGCGTATATGGGTAGGAATAATTTTTTGCTCCCCTTCGGCGGAATAAAAAACGCCTTTTTCTGATAGTGTAAAAAAAGAAATTTTATGTTTTAATTGTTCTTCCAACTGTAAATGTAGTTGCTGTAAAGTTTGTGAATTAACTTCTTCTATCAGCACATTTAATCCTTCTTTTATTTCTTTTAAGTTGGGTTTAAAAATGGTAGCATTTTTATAGGTAAAAAAGTTTTTCTTTTTGGGATCAACAGTTGTAATAATATTGAGTTGATTGCACCAATGTATAGTTTGTTCAATAACATTTTTAGTAAGTACACCTTTGTTATAATCTTGTAATATAATTACATCTGGCTTAACGGTATGTATATATTTTTCAATATTTTTTAAAAGAATATCTTCGGTATTTGTAGCAATATCTTTTGTAGTTTCTTCGTCTAATCGCATCATTTGCTGATTACGAGCTATTACCCTTGTTTTATTGGTTGTTGGTCTTAACTCATCAATTACAATAAAATTGGTTTGTATATTATTTTCTTCAAAAATATTTTTAAGTTGTAAGGCTGCATCATCTTTTCCCAAAACTGTTAAAACGGTTGTTTGTGCTTTAAGCGATACTAGGTTTAAACATACATTAGCTGCACCACCTAACCTTAATTCTTTGCTTTTTATGGCAACTACAGGCACTGGAGCTTCTGGTGAAATTCTTTCTACATTTCCCCACCAATAAGTATCAAGCATTACATCACCTACAACGCCAACTTTTATATTACCAAAACTATTAAATAAATTTTCGAAATTCATATTAAAGATATAATTAGCAAATGTAAGGTTTACCTAAAAAGGGAAGACCTGCAACATAAATTATATTACAGGTCTTTTATTCCCAACTTCAACAAAAACAAGATTTTAACTAATTAATTTTACCCAATTTAAATTGGCTGTTATCAATCAAGTTATCAATATAGTTATATAAATTATCTGCTGCTGTTACTGAGGTGTTTTCTAATAAACATTTGATGGTTGGCTTACCTTTTTGGTTTATTTGTATGGAGCTTGTAATTAAATCTTCTCCAACATTTTCTTTATAATTAGCTTTTAAAGTGTCTAATTTCTGTACTTCTAAAAATTTAATTAAATCATCAATTTGTTTAGCATTTAAACTTTTTGAATAGGAAGTTTCTTTTTTGCCAAATGGTAATTTCTTTTGGTGAAGTTTTACTAAGATTTCTTTGTTGGTAACCTCATAGCTAATGCTAGATGGTGGATTGCTTTTTAATTTGTGCTCTATTTGAATATGTACTGCTTTGTTGTTTGAACATGCAACTAAGAAAAAAGTACATGCCAATATTAAAAGAATTGGTTTCATGATTTTTTGTTTTATCATTAAAGAATATCTTCCATTTTCAAAAGAATTATTCTTTTTGGTGAGTGATTAAATTTTCAGGAAAGATTTAATCTTTCCTGAAAATTATATTGTAATTAAATTACCAAACGATTTAATATACTTTCATTGAAAAAGAATCCTACATTAGAAGTATTCATACTTGCGTCTTTTACCACAGCTTTTTTTGGTATTTCAACTTGTGGAACTTCAGCTTTGTACTTGTATTTAGGTGTTGTATCAATGGTTTTGTTTAGCTCTATTTGTTTTTCTTCAAGTTCTCTTTGTTCATTTTCTAGTTTACGTTTTTTCTCGTCAATTTCTTTTTGTAGTTCTTCTTTACTTCTTTTAAAGTTTTCTAATGTTTCACTACTTTCATCATCGTAGTTGTCGTTACTATCATAAGTGTATTTTCCATTTTTTAATTTAATATTGGTACGTACAACGCCTTTGTTAGCAGTCATTATGTATTCTGTATCATTTTCGTAGTTATACGAGCCATCATCATCACCAACTCTATCCCAATCATTATCATCAAAACCAATATGAATACGATCTCCACGATATCTTCCAAAATTAGCTTTATGAGACACTATAAACTTTTTGCCTACTGGTACTGCAATGGTTACAATTACGTGTTGGTTTCTAAACTTATCTGTGTTATTAATATTAACCCCTTTGCTAAGTGTAAGGATGCTATCTTTTTGAGTAATATCAAAGTTTATTTTATTAGCTAAATAGGTTGCTTCATTTCTACTTGAACCTTGAGCTCTACGTGTAAGTTTTACTTGAAAACTATCACTGTTGCTTTTTACAATTCTTACCCAAATATTACGAACGTATGCACTATCTTCATCAATACTTGCAAAAGATTCTATGTTAAATACAGAGTTGCCATAATAGTTGTTTAAAGGAGCTGTAATTACTTCTAGCTTATCTACTTTAGGATTTGATAAAGTTATTATTTCATCTTGAACAGTATTGTTGTATTTAAAATCTTTATAAATCATTGAAATTAAACTCATTAAGCAAAACCAACCAATTACCCATAAGGCCGAAAAACCCCATCTTATAATATTGCTATTGGCTTTAGATTTTGTAATTCTGCGAATAATAAAAGTTATTACTCCAATAACTGGTACCCATACAAATAATATTAAAGTACCCCATGCCATGGCATCTTGCATGCCAGCTCTTAAAATATAACTTTTTAAGGGTAGTAAGCCAGTTGAAAGTATGCCCAAACTAAACAATCCAGCAACTAAAGCAAATAACATACAGCCAATTATAAAGTAGGCAAATATTTTAAAGATTATTACAATAAAATCGCCTAAACCACGACTGGATTTTTTTGTATTGTTTACAACTTGATACGAGTAGTTTGATGCTTTTTCATTTATATCTTGTCCAAGATTTTCCATTTTTACTTTGGCATCATTTCCCCATTCTTTACTTTTAACTGTAAGATCATTTCCCCATTCTTCTGCTTTTTTGCCAAAGCTTTTTAGGTCACCTTGTATTGTATCTTTAATACTATTAAAGTCAACTTTTTCACCTTTCATTTCTAATTTTTCTGCACTGTTTTTTGCTTCTGGCAATACCAACCATAAAATAATATAAGCCATTAAAGTACCAGGACTAAACGAAAACTTTAAAAAGCTAGGATAATCCCAAATTCCCCAATGCCCCCATTTAAATACAAATGAAAAGAATGGAATTAAAAATAAGGCTCTTGGTATCCAAGCGTTTATGCCAAAATAATGTCCTAAACCGCTAGCAACACCTGCAATTATTTTATCATCTGCATCTCTAAAAAGTCTCTTTCTTCTGCTGCCAATAACTTGTGTTGCACTGCTAGGAACTGCCACCCAAATGATTATATAAGGTATAAATCCAATTCCAAAGCTAAATAAAAGAATTAAGGCAATTATTCTTACTACTAAAGGGTCTAATCCAAAATAATTAGCTAAACCACTACAAACACCACCTAAAATTTTACTATTCTCATCTCTATACAACTTTTTAGTTGTGTTTTGATGATTGTAATTGTTTTCACTAAAAGTAGATTTTTGCTCTTGATTATAATTAGTATTGCCTCCTAATTGATTTTGAACGTTTAAATCTTCAGCTTCAAAATCTTCTGGGCGACCCATGCTATCTATAATTCTATTTATATCTTCATCACTAATACAGCTGTTTCCTTTTTTTAAAGTTTCAGCAAATAGCTCACCAATTCTGCCTTCAATGTCATTAATAATTTCGTCTTTACCATCTTCGTTGGCAAAATATTTTGTGAGGCTATCAATATATTTCTTTAATATATCGTAAGCATTTTCTTCGATAGGTATTACTCTTCCTTGAAAATTTATGTTTATTACCTTTTTCATGATAATTATGTTTTGTGTTGTTAAAGTTGAGTGTTTAAAAAGCTGTCATTATTGGTTATGGTATGCACTGCATCGGCCAATTCTTTCCAAGTTTTTTCAAGTTCTTCATAAAATGCAAGGCCTTGCTCTGTCATTACAAAATATTTTCTTGGTGGTCCACTATTACTTTCAACCCATCTGTAGGTAAGTAATCCAGCGTTTTTTAAACGAGTAAGTAAAGGGTACAAAGTGCCTTCTAAAATATGCAACTTAGCATCTTTCATTTTTTCTACAATATCACTTGGGTACACTTCACCTTTTCTTATAACACTTAAAATGCAAAACTCTAGCACGCCTTTTCGCATTTGGCTTTGTGTGTTTTGAATGTCCATGATATAATTTTTTTGAGGTGATTAATTTTAATAAATGCTTAAAACTCTTCTGTTTCTGTACGAACTAGCTGTTTTAGTTTGGTTTTGAATGTGCCATAAACCAGCGTTACTAAATGCTAATTTTTTTGGAGCTTTTACTTCTTCTACTAAATTATTAGTAGTTGTTTTGAAATTGTTGTTTAAAGAAATTTTCATGATTTTTTGATTTTGTTTTGATTTTTTGACTTTCCGATTTTTTTTGATTTCTAGTAGATTGATAAACTCATTCTTTTACGACTTGTAAAAGTTTTAGCCATTTTTTGAATTTGCCACAAGTTAGCAGCACTAAAAACTGGTTTGTTTACTGTAGTTAAATTTTCTACTAAATTGTTTACTACTTTGTTGATGTTGTTGTTTGTTGTTAAAGTGTTCATGATTTTTTGATTTTGTTTTGATTTTTTGATTTTTGTTTATGATCCTTTTTTGATTTGTTGATACAAAGATATAGTTGAAAAGAGGTACTATGCAAAACATAATACTCGGCTAATTTTAGTAATAAGCTTTAAAATGTATTGTATAAATAGCTGAAAGCCTTAACTGTAAAGGATTTTGCACACACGGGCTGAGAAAATCAAATTTACGTACAATTTGATGAACGGTAAAATAGCTTGATGAAAAATTTTAGTTTTGAGCTGAACTTGTCTTTACCTCAGAATTTGGATTACAATTTGAATCTCAATTTGTACAAATAAAAGTGGATTTAGTGCTAATTTGATAGTAAAAACAGTTAATAGTCAATTTTAACAGCAAAAAGTGTCTTAAAATTTAATAGTTACCAAACACAAAAGCATTCAGAGGTTAAACTAAATAAGTAAAATGTAGTTAGTAATTGTATTTTTCCATTTGTTTGTGCATTACTTTAAACCACAAAGGTGGAAATAAGCTCAAAATCATCATGCCAGGATAGCCAGTTGGCATTTGTGGAGCATTTTGATGGTGTTGTAGAATTTGATATTTTCTGCTAGCTAAATAATGATGGTCGCTGTGCCTGCTAAGTTCAAACAACATCATTCTTCCCAAAATATGATTGCTATTCCAACTATGATGAGGCATTGCACGCTCGTACTTTCCATTTTCATTTTGTTTTCTGCTAAGGCCGTAATGTTCTATATAATTTACAGTTTCTAGGAGTAAAAAACCAAAAACTGCTGCTAATAAAAAATAAAAAGTGATTAAACCACCAAAAAGTAAATAAATAATGGTCACTAAAAGCAATTGCCATAAATGAGCTTGAAGCATTTCGTTGTACATTGAAAAAACAGGTTTTCCTTTTTTTACACATTCTTCATTGGCAATTTTCCATGCACTTAAATAGCTGTAAACTATTGTTCTATAATAAAATACATATAATGATTCCCCTAGTCTAGCACTACTTGGGTCGTTTGGAGTAGCAACATGTTTGTGATGTCCTTTATTATGCTCAATAAAAAAGTGCATGTATAACGAAGTGGAAAGTAGCAGCTTTGCCATTGTTTGCTCTATAAAATTATTTCTATGCCCAAGTTCGTGACCTACATTTATTCCAAAAGTGCCACATAATAAACCCATAGTTAGTACACGAGCAACAATATCACTTAAAGTTAAATTTGGCTCTTGCATACTATTTAAAAAGAAAAATAAAATGGGTAGTTGTAATAGTACAATTACATACAGTACATAGTCGTACCAAGGGTTTTGCTTAGCTAAGTCTTCTTCAGCTTTTTCTAAATTTTTTAAATTTGGTGGTATAATTAACTCTAAAGCAGGTATTAGTATCCAAGCATAAATTAGGGTTAAGTAGCATATAAAACCTTGGCTTGTAAAACTTATATAAGCCAAAATGTAAAACGATACTGCCGAAAAGTATTTTAGTAAACGCATACACTAGTTTTTTAAATTAATTATTAAAGCAATACTAAGCATTTTGCCAAAAAAAGTGATTGTATTTATACAAAATTGGCATTTAATTCCAAATCCATAGATTTGCCATCCCCTAATTTAATTAACATATGAAGAAAGAATTAGAAGAAGACCTAGAAGTGAATCTAACAGGAGATAATACACAAAGCAGCAGTAATGATGTAAAGCCTAAATGGTACACTCGTAAACGTAAAGGAATTACAACTTCTACTGCAGATAAAAAAGAAACGCCCGAAGGCTTATGGGCAAAATGTCCATCGTGCAACTACATTTCTACTACAAGTGAATTAAAAGAAGCTTTGTATGTGTGCCCAAAATGTAATCATCATCATAGAATTGGTAGTCAAGAGTATTTTGATATCATTTTTGGAGAAAATAACTATACCACTCTTTTTGACAATATAAAAAGTGTAGATTATTTAAAATTTACCGACCTTAAAAGTTATCAAAAAAGGTTAGATGATATTCATGCAAAAACCGACCTAAAAGATAGTATGAGAGTAGCTGTAGGCAAGGCTGGTACTCAAGGAATGGTGATTGCTTGTATGGATTTTGAATTTATTGGAGGAAGTTTAGGTAGTGTAATGGGCGAAAAATTTGCAAGGGCTGTTGATTATTGTATTGAACATAAATTACCTTACATAGTTATAAGCAAAAGTGGCGGTGCAAGAATGATGGAAAGTGCTTTTAGCTTGATGCAGCTAGCAAAAACTAGTGGTAAACTATCGCAACTTAGCGATGCTGGATTGCCTTATGTAAGTATTTTAACAGACCCTACTTTTGGTGGAATTTCTGCCAGCTTTGGTATGCTTGGTGATGTAAATATTGCAGAACCAGGGGCTTTAATTGGATTTGCAGGCCCAAGGGTAATTAAAGAAACAATAAAAAAAGATTTACCCGAAGGTTTTCAACGAAGTGAGTTTTTACTAGAGCATGGTTTCTTAGATTTTATCATCGACAGAAAAACGATGGCTTCTAAACTAGAACAATTGATAACTTTATTTAGAGGGTAAACTTATTGTATATTTTAAATTCACATGCATTCTAAT
>JBMLOR010000156.1:23027-24735 GCA_049242865.1 Chitinophagaceae bacterium
CTTCCAATGGAACATAACAACAGGCAAGCCTTTTACCATTACTTCATAGAACAAAAATTTGAAGCTGGTATAGTTTTGCTTGGTACTGAAGTTAAAAGTATAAGAGAAGGAAAACTAAGTTTTAATGATGCTTTTTGCTTGCTCGATAATGGTGAACTTTGGCTTAGAGGATTATACATTGCAGAATATAAATTAGGTACTGTAAACAACCATATTGCAGTACATGATAGAAAACTATTGCTCAACAAAAAAGAACTTAAAAAAATAGCCACAGCTACAAGAGAAAAAGGATTAACTATTGTGCCACTTAAAGTCTTTTTTAACGATAAAAATTTAGCTAAAGTTGATATTGGCATTGCCAAAGGAAAAAAACTGCACGACAAAAGAGAAACCATTAAAAAACGAGACAACGATAGAGAGTTGAAAAATTTAAAACTTAAGGTTTAAGTTATTTCTAAAAACAACGATAAACTATTGCAACATCAGCAACTATTATTTATGTTATAATGTTTATTAAAGTTAAATAAATACAATTACAAGACTGTAAACTAAAACTTAGCATAACTATAACGGTAACGCTTCATTTTCAATCCTACAATTTCGCTATACTTCCTTATTTTCGCAAAAAAAAATTATGAGCAAATACGGAACTGGAATTATATATGGCGAAGCTTTAAAAGCACTTTACGACGATGCAAAAAATAACCAATTTGCATTACCTGCTGTAAATACAATTGGTACAAATACCATTAATGCAACTTTAGAAACTGCTGCAAAAGTAAACTCACCTGTTATTATTCAATTTAGCAATGGTGGTGCACAATTTATTGCTGGTAAAGGAATGCCAAATGATATGTTGCAAGCCAACATAGCTGGAGGCGTTTCTGGAGCTTTACACATACATAATGTAGCTAAGCAATATGGCGTAGCTGTAATTTTACATACCGACCATGCAGCAAAAAAATGGTTGCCATGGGTAAGTGGATTAATAGATGCTGGCGAACAGTTTTACAAAGAAAAAGGGCAACCGCTTTTTAGCTCACACATGCTAGATTTATCAGAAGAAAGCTTGGAAGAAAACATTGCAACATCTGTGGAGTTTTACAAACGAATGGCACCCTTAGGGATGGGCATTGAAATAGAACTTGGTGTTACAGGAGGTGAAGAAGATGGTGTTGATAATAGTGATATTGATAATGAAAAACTATATACACAACCCCAGCACGTAGCCTATTCTTACAAAGAACTTAGTAAAGTAGGTGATTTGTTTACAGTAGCAGCAGCATTTGGCAATGTACACGGTGTGTATAAAAGTGGTAATGTGCAACTTACACCAGTAATTTTAAAAAATAGCCAAGATTATATCGAAAGAGAGTTTAAAACAGCAGCAAAACCAGTTTACTTTGTTTTTCATGGTGGTAGTGGCTCTCCTCAACATCAAATTAGAGAAGCTATTAGCTATGGTGCTATTAAAATGAATATTGATACCGATTTGCAATGGGCTTTTTGGGAAGGTATTTTAAACAATTATAAAAAACATGAAGCCTATTTACAAGGACAGTTAGGCAATCCTGATGGGCCAGATGCTCCAAATAAAAAACACTACGACCCAAGAGTATGGTTGCGTAAAGGCGAAGAAAATTTTTCAAAAAGATTGGAAGTTGCTTTTGAAGATTTGAATTGTATAAATAGAAATGCTTAGGTATAT
>JBMLOR010000157.1:0-4949 GCA_049242865.1 Chitinophagaceae bacterium
AATAAAGCATCATCCATATTTACATCAATTACTTGAGCACCATTTTCTACTTGTTGACGAGCAACTGTTAATGCTTCTTCGTATTGATTATTTAAGATTAGTTTAGCAAATTTCTTGCTTCCAGTAACATTGGTTCTTTCACCTACGTTAACAAAATTGGTTTCTGGACGAACAACCAAAGGCTCTAAACCTGATAATCTTAAAAATGGTTTTATTACAACAGTTTCTTGCATAGTTTGCAAATTTAAGTTATTGAATGTTTAACCAACATTTATTGTTTAATTTTAAATAATCCACACTTTGTTTTTGTAATAATAACCCACTTTTATTTGCAGTTAAATGAGCACCTACAAATTTGCCATAGTAGATATTGAAACCACAGGTGGACATGCAAACAAAAACGGTATTACTGAAATTGCTATTGTTTTATTTGATGGTACTGAAATTGAAGGCTCTTTTACAACATTAGTTAACCCTCAAATGCCTATACAGCCTTATGTGCAAAGCATGACAGGGATTACCAACAGTATGGTTGCACTTGCACCTTTGTTTAAAGATGTAGCCTATCAAATTCACAATTTATTACAAGATAGAATTTTTGTTGCTCATAATGTAAATTTCGATTACAGCTTTGTTAAGCATGAGCTTCAGCAGGCTGGATTTACTATTGACTTGCCTAAAATATGTACGGTAAGGTTGGCACGTAAAGTTTTTCCGGGGTTACCAAAATATGGGTTAGGAAGCTTAAGCAAACATTTTAATATTGCCAATAGTGCACGTCATAGAGCTATGGGAGATGCTATGGCCACCACAACTTTATTGCAATTAATGTTGCAAAAAGAAATAGGCGTTAATGAAATTAATAAACTATCTAAACGCCGAAAAGCGGCTCAGTATTTACCACCTAATCTTAGCAATGGAGACATTAGTAATTTTCCTTCATTACCGGGGGTTTATTATTTTCATGATAAAAAAGGAAAAATTATTTACGTTGGTAAAGCCGTTAACTTAAAAAAAAGAATAAGTAGCCATTTTAGTAACAATAAAATTAGTAAGCAAAAGCAAGATTTTTTAAGGGATATATACACTATAAGCTACGAAGAATGTAGTAGTGATTTAATGGCTGAGGTACTTGAAAGTATTGAAATTAAACGACTTTGGCCTAAGTACAATAAAAGCCAAAAGCATGGAGAAAGAAAGTATGGCATTTATCAATTTGAAGATAGTTTGGGTTACTTAAGATTGGCTATTGATAATAAGAAAAAAATTCTCAAGCCACTTGTTCAAGTTAATCTCTTGGTTGAAGCAAGAAATATTCTCAGGCAATGGAGTGAAGATTTAAATATTCATCCTTATTTGTTTTTTTTGTCTAAAGAAATTCCTGATGAATTTCCAAATGTTAAACTACACAACTTAGCAATAAACGATTTAGTGAAGCAAATTAAAGCTACCCAAGAAGATTATCTTATTCATGACGGTACAGGGCATTATTTTTATATGGAGCAATCGCAGTTTATAGGAATTGCTCAACTATCAAAAAGGCAAACAAAGCAATCTAAGTCTCTTATAAAAGAAGCTATTACCTTGCATCCAACCAATAACGTAGCTACATCATTGCTGGTAACTTACGCACAACAATTTCCTGAAACTGTGATTCCTGTTTATTAATTATTGGTTTAGTTTTTAATGCAACAAAAGTATCGTGACCCTATATTTGTGACATTCAATTTTAAAGCAATCGTATATCATGTTACCAAAAATTAATCCAACTACCACCCAAGCTTGGTTTTTATTAAAAAAGCATTTCGAAGAAGAGATGAGCAGAAAAAAAATGAAAGATTTTTTTGCTGCTGACCAACATCGTAATGCCAAATTTTCTATACAATTCAATGATATTTATTTCGATTATTCTAAAAATATCATCAACGACAAAACCATGCAATTGCTATTGCAATTAGCAGAGGAATGTAAAGTTGAAGAGGCAGTTCATGCACAGTTTGTAGGACTAAAAATAAATGAAACCGAAGGTAGAAGCGTTTTACATACTGCATTACGTAACCAAACAGATAGTGCCATTTTGGTAGATGGAAAAGATATAATGCCTGCCATAAAAAAAGTTTTGGCACAAGTAAAAACTTTTTGCAACGCTGTACATGCTGGCGAATGGAAGGGTTTTACCAATAAACCCATAAAAACTATTGTAAATATTGGTATTGGTGGCAGTGATTTAGGACCTGTAATGGTTACTGAAGCCCTTAAACCTTACTGGGTAAATGGTATTGAAACTTTTTTTGTAAGTAATGTTGATGGAACTCATATTGCTGAAACTTTAAAAAAATGCAACCCCGAAGAAACCCTGTTTTTAATAGCTTCAAAAACATTCACTACTCAAGAAACCATGACCAATGCTCATACTGCAAGAGAATGGTTTTTAAAAACTGCTAAAGATGAAAGCTTTGTTGCAAAACACTTTGTAGCCTTAAGTACAAATGAAAAAGAAGTAGTAAAGTTTGGTATTGATAAAGCTAATATGTTTGAGTTTTGGGATTGGGTAGGTGGTCGTTATAGTCTTTGGAGTGCTATTGGCTTAAGTATTGCATTAACAATTGGCTATGAAAATTTTAGTCAACTTCTACAAGGTGCTTACGAAATGGATAAGCATTTTAAAGAAGAAAAATTTGCACATAATATTCCAGTAATTATGGCTTTATTGGGTGTGTGGTACACCAATTTTTTTAATGCCCAAAGCGAAGCCATTTTGCCTTACGATCAGTACTTGCACAGGTTTGCTGCATATTTTCAGCAGGGTAATATGGAAAGTAATGGAAAAAGTGTAGACAGAAATGGCTCACACATTCCTTATTCAACTGGCCCAATAATTTGGGGCGAACCTGGCACAAATGGTCAGCATGCTTTTTATCAACTTATACATCAAGGTACAGTTTTAGTGCCTTGCGATTTTATTGCACCTGCCATTTCTCATAATCCTATTGGTGATCATCATGCAAAACTTATGAGTAACTTTTTTGCTCAAACAGAAGCTTTAATGAATGGTAAAACCGAAGCCGAAGTAAAAGATGAATTTAGCAAAGCAGGTGTGAGTGAAGAAGAAATAAAAAGATTAACACCATTTAAAGTTTTTCCTGGCAATAAGCCAACCAACTCATTTTTAGTAAAACAAATTACCCCACAAACTTTAGGTAGTTTAATTGCGATGTACGAACATAAAATTTTTGTGCAAGGTGTGATTTGGAATGTGTTTAGCTACGATCAATGGGGCGTTGAATTAGGCAAACAATTAGCTAATAAAATTTTGCCTGAGTTGCAATCTCAAGATGTAATCACATCACACGACTGCAGTACAAATAGTTTGATTAATAAGTTTAAAGAATGGGGAGTTAGTAGTTAGTAAATAGTAATTAGTCGTTAGTAATTAGTTAAAACCAAAAAACAAAAAGTTATTTGGCGGTTCAATTTAAATAAGTAAATCATTATTCAACAAATCAACCAATCATCAATCAATAAATAATCTATAAATATGGAAATAGTTCATCTTTCTGCCGAATGTTACCCAATTGCAAAAGCTGGAGGCTTAGGTGATGTGGTTGGGGCTTTGCCAAAATATCAAAACAAAGCAGGACATGTTGCTAAAGTGGTGATGCCTATGTACAAAACAAAGTTTTTGTACGAAAATGTTTTTGATGTTGATGCTAAAGGAACGGCCTATTTGGGTAGCTGGAAATTTGAATACACCGTTATAAAAGAAAGAACAAATAAGCTTGGTTTTGATTTGTATTTAGTAGACATTAATGGATTATTAGACCGAGAAAAAATTTATGGATATGATGATGATTCGAGTAGGTTTTTAGGTTTTCAGATTGCTGTTTTAGATTGGATAAATCAATGGAATCATCAGCCTGATGTAGTGCATTGCCATGATCATCATACAGGTTTAGTGCCTTTTATGATGCAGCATTGCTATGCTTTTAAAAATAAATTAAGTTCCATCAAAACAATTTTTACCATACATAATGGTCAATACCAAGGTTGGATGGGCTGGGATAAAAGTATTTTAATTCCTGAATGGGATTTGTGGAAATATGGCATGCTCGATTGGAAAGATAACATTAACCCATTAGCAAGTGCAGTAAAAAATGCTTGGAAGGTTACAACTGTAAGCCAAAGTTACTGCAACGAATTAAGGTTTAATAGTAATGGACTAGAAGCTTTGTTTGAATATGAAAAAGGCAAATGCATAGGTATTTTAAATGGAATTGATAATGATGTTTGGAATCCTAAAACAGATACTTATTTGCAACATCATTACACAGCAAAAACAGTTACAAAAGGTAAAGAACTCAACAAAAAGCAACTTTGTGAAAGATTTGGCTTAAATAGTGAAGTGCCATTATTTGTGTTTATTGGAAGATTAGTTGGCGAAAAAGCTGCCGATATTTTTCCTGGCTTTATTCAAGCCATTATGCACACAAATTATGGTCAAGCTAGTTTTTTATTTTTAGGAAGTGGCGACCCTTCAGTAGAAAATCAACTTCAAGCTTTTAATGGCCAATTCGAAAATTACTACCATGCCGAAATTGGCTACAACGAGGCTTTATCACACTTAATGTATGCAGGAGCCGATTTTTTATTAATGCCAAGTAGGGTAGAACCTTGTGGTTTAAATCAAATGTATGCTTTGCGTTATGGTACCATACCAATGGTTCGAAGTACAGGAGGCTTGCAAGATACTGTTGTTGATGTGGGCGATTTTGAAGGTTTTGGCATTCGTTTTAACCACGCAACAGTGCAAGATTTGCATTATAGCACTACAAGGGCTTTAGATATTTATAAAGATGCCAAGCAAATTGCTTGGATGCGTAAACACATGATGGGCATAAACCATAGTTGGGAAAATACTGTGGTGGAATATGATGCTGTTTATAGATAAT
>JBMLOR010000158.1:0-6701 GCA_049242865.1 Chitinophagaceae bacterium
CCATCTAAAAAGTCAATAGCATAAGCACGTTGATAGTTTCTTCTGTTTCTTAAAGTGCTATCATTTTCATTTTTCATTATAATTCTACCAATACTATCTCTTCTGCTTCCTTCATCTTTACTAAAATCTACACTTTTAAATACGTTACCACGCACTGCACTTACGTCATTATTATCAGCAGTAATTGGACGATAAACGTCTAAAACCCACTCATTTACATTTCCTGCCATATTATACAAACCAAAACCATTAGGTGCATATTGCATCACGTCTACAGTATAAACTCCATTGTCATTTAAACCTCCTGCAACACCCATATAGTCTCCATTGCCTCTTTTAAAATTCGCTAAAAAAGCTCCTTGCATTGCACCACGTTTAGTATATCTTAAATTATCGAAACCGTCGTTTGCCCAAGGATAAATTTGCTTATTAGAATGTACTTCTTCTCCCCTTTTTTTAGGATTAAATTTTTTCTGAGGATTTTGATTCATATATCCATAAGCAGCATATTCCCATTCTGCTTCTTTTGGCAAACGATATTCACCAAATAAAATACCATCTTCAAATTTTACTTGTGTTCTTGGACGATCATTTACATCTTTTAAAGGATTGCTTTTACTACGAGCTTTTGCACTTGGCGTTGCTTGATATTCTCCCAACAAATAAGCACGATAGTTAAAGTTTTCTTGACCCGCACCATTTAAAGTTTTTTTGATTTGATTTTTTGGATCTAAGTAACCTGGCCCTTTCATTAACTCTTGTTCATTTACACGGTCGGTTCTCCACTCACAAAAACGTTGTGCTTGTTTCCAAGTTACACCAACTACTGGGTAGTAATTGTATGTTGGATGTTTAAAATAATACTCAACATAAGGCTCATTGTATGCTAATTCGCTACGCCAAACCAAACTATCTGGTCGTGCATCTCTCAATAATTGTTCATATTCATCCCCACTAAATACATTAATTAACCAATGTAAATATTCACGATAGTGTACGTTAGCAATTTCTGTTTTATCAATAAAAAAAGAAGGAACAGTTTGACGTTTTACTACGTTGTTCCAATCTGCCATCACATCTTCTTGATTTTGGCCCATTGCAAATGTACCACCTTGCACAAATACTAAACCTGGAGCAGTTTTAACATCTTTGGGTTTCATTACCTGAAAATTACCCATTGTTTTATCGTTATACTTCCAACCTGTAACATCACTATTTTTTCCTCTTTTTGAGTTTGAGCTACTATTACAAGCAGTAAGCATACTTCCAATAATCAAAATAGCAAGGCTATTCTTTAATGCTAAACGCATGTTTGTCATAATTAAACTTTTTTTAATGCAATAAACTGTTAAAAAGTAAATTTTAAAATCAAGTGGCGAAAATAATGTTTTATGGTTATAATTTATTGCTTTTAGAACGGCTAAATTAAGTGTATAAATGTTATAAAAAAACTAAATCTTATTTTATTGCATAATTTCGACCATAACAAACAAAAATATTGACCACAAATTTTTATAGATTTTTGTTATTTACACTAGTGCAATTCATGGTGCACAAAGGTTTGGCTCAAAGAAGCTATGCCACCAATAGTGTTTTGTCTACAGGTAACTGGTATAAAATTGCAGTTACTCAAGAGGGTATTTATAAGATTGATGTTAATTTTTTTTCTACCAACAATATTTCCACAATTGGCATTAACAGTAATTCTTTACAACTTTTTAGTGGAAATAATGAGATGCTTCAAGAAAACAATGCTATTATCCCTCAAGATGATTTAAAAGAAATTGCTATAGAAGTAAATGATGGTGGTGATGGAGTTTTTAATAACAACGACTATTTTATATTTTATGCAACTGGAACTACAACTTGGCAAAAAGATAGTATTAATAGAAGGTTCACACATCAAAAAAACTTGTATTCAGATACCACATTTTATTTTTTAAGGTTAGATGGTAATAATGGAAAAAGGATAACTACACCTACATTAATTACTACTTTTAACACAACAGTTAACACTTATACCGAAAGATATGTGCACGAACTAGATTTAGTAAACGTTTTATATAGTGGCAAAGAATGGTATGGTGAAGAATTTAGTAATTTAAGAGGTAACAACACCAGCAGAAATTATACTTTGAATTGGCAAGGAATAAATCTTAGCCAGCCAGTTACCATAATTTCAAACTTAATGGCCCGAAGTATTGGAAGCACAGGAAGCTTTACTGTAGCTTTAAACAACAACATAATACAAAACCATAGCTTTAATAATACTATTGGCGGCTACTTAGATTTTTTTGGATTTACAAGTACCCAAACTAGTGCAACTTTTACAAGTCAACCTTTACTAAATCTCAATTTTACTTTTAATGGAAATGCCAATAGCCAAGGTTTTTTAAATTGGTTCGAAGTTTTTGCTACTCGAAGTTTACACATGCAAAACCAAAATCAATTATTGTTTAGAGATTGGAACAGTGTTGCAAATAATTCTATAGCACAATTTACCTTACAAAACACTACAACAAATACCCAAGTTTGGGATATCACTAATAAACAAGAGCCTCAAAAAATGAACTTATCTAATAGTTTGGGGCAATCTACCTTCATCAACACTGCTTCTGTACTTAAAGAATATATAGCCTTTAATGCTACAGGATTATTAATTCCTAACTATATTTTAAAATTAGCTAATCAAAATCTGCATCAAACTCAATTTGTAGATGGAATTATCATCTCACACCCAAACTTTATTACACAAGCCCAAAGACTTGCAAATTTTCACTTTCAACAATACAACTATAAAGATGTAGTAGTGCCAACCACACAAATTTTTAATGAATTTAGTGGAGGAAAAAACGACCCCACTGCTATTCGAGATTTTGTGAAAATGTATTTTGATAAAGCAAATGGAGATACTACAAAACAGCCAAAATACTTGGTATTATTTGGCACTTCAAGTGTTGATTATAAAAACAGAATTGCCAACAACACCAACTTTTTACCAGGCTATCAAAGCACCAATAGTTTAAATCCTTTAGCAACCTTTACTAGTGATGATTTTTTTGGATTTTTAAACGATAATGATAATATTAACGACAACGCCAATCCTCCACTTTTAGATATTGCAATTGGCAGAATTCCTGCAAAAAACCTTGAAGAAGCCACAACTTTTGTAAACAAAATTATAAACTATCATACCCCAAATAGTTTTGGAAGTTGGAGAAATGAGGTGTTACTAATTGCAGATGACAAAGACAATAACTTGCATTTAAAAGATGCTGAAGTTATGGCTGCTGCTACATCACAAACAAATAGTTTTTTGAATTTAAATAAAATTTATTTAGATGCGTTTACTTTACAAAGTACTAGCAGTGGCCCAAGATACCCTACTGTAAATAATAGTATTGTAGCACAAATTTTTAATGGAGCTTTAATTTGCAATTACAGTGGTCATGGTAGTTATGAAAGACTTTCAGAAGAAGGTGTATTTACTATTGAAGAAATTAACAAACTAAATAATCCAAACAAATTGCCCTTATTTATTACGGCAACTTGTGATTTTGCACCATACGACGACCCTACTAAAAATGCTTTAGGCAGTAGTATTTTGTTTGGCAATAACAATACAGGTGCAATTGGTTTATTAACTACAACAAGAGTAGTTTTTGCATTTAGCAATAAAATTATCAACGAAAATTATTTAAGAATTGCTTTACAAAAAAATCAAGGAAAATATTTAAGTCTTGGCGAAGGATTAAAACGTGCAAAAAATTTGGTATATAGTGTATTTGGAGACATTGAAAATAACAGAAAATTTACTTTACTAGGCGACCCTGCTTTACAACTTGCATTACCAACATGGCAAGCCCAATTGCAACAAATTAATAATAAAAATATAACAGGTACAGATACTTTAAAACCATTAACTAAATACAACTTTAGCGGTGAAATTCAAAATGAACTAGGAGTTTTATCTTCAACATTTAATGGGCCAGTTACAGTAACTATTTTCGATAAACCTCAAACAATTTTTACAAAAGGCAATACCCCCCAAAGTCCTGTAACAAGTTTTGTAAATGAAAATAATATAATTTTTAAAGGAAAAACTACAGCACAAAGTGGCAAATTCAATATAGAATGTATTATTCCAAAAGATGTAAGTAGCATTGCAGGCAAAGGCAAAATGAGCCTTTACGCCAACTACAACAACAACGATGCAACAGGTATTAATACAAATTTTTTTATTGGAGGTGAGGCTAACAATGCTTTGGTAGATAAAGATGGGCCTATTATAAATGCCTATTTAAACGACGAAAAATTTGTAAACAATGGCTTAACCAACGAAAATCCTATTTTAATTATAAAATTTACTGATAGCAGTGGTATAAATTCAAGTGGTTTAGGTATTGGGCACGATATTGTTTTGGTTATTGATGGAAAAGAAAATGAGGCAATTGTACTAAATAGCTATTATGAAACGTTATTAAATAGTTACAAGCAGGGAGAAATAAGATTTGCTTTGCCCAAAATGAGTAATGGGCAGCACCAATTAAGCATAAAAGCTTGGGATGTTGCAAACAACAGCAGCATGGTGTTTTTAGATTTTATAGTTCAAAATAGTGAAAGCTTAATCATTAAAAATGTGTTAAACTATCCAAATCCTTTTGTGAGTAATACTAATTTTTGGTTCGAACATAATCAACCCAATGAACCAATTACAGTAAACATCAACATTTATACTGTAACTGGAAAGTTGGTAAAACAAATAAACAAGCAAATAAACACAATGGGTACTAGAGTAAATGACATTTTTTGGGATGGAAAAGATGAATACAGCGAAAAATTGGCTAAAGGTGTCTATATTTATACTATTATTGCACAATCTAAAAATGGCAGGGCAACAACAACCCAAAAATTATACCTGCTCTAAACAAGATGAATGAATAAATTTCTACGCTAAAACATTTATTAATCATTTTATTGTAACTAAATTTTAATTTTCATGAAGAAAATACAAAGTGTGTTTGTACTTGCAGTTTTATTTTGTACAAATGTAATTAGCCAAGGAACCACCGACTTACGAATTCGTTCAGTAGCTGTTCCTTTTTTAAGAATTGCTCCTGATGCTCGTGCTGCTGGCATGGGCGATAATGGAATTGCTACTAAGCCAGATGCTAATGCACCTTTTTGGAACTTGGCAAAAACTCCTTTTGCAAGTGCTAAAACTGCCTTTAGCTTAACCTATACCCCTTGGTTAAAAGATTTAGGTTTAACTGATGTGTACCTAGCTAGCCTTGGAGGTTATCACAAATTGGGAGATGGTGAAGCTGCTATTGGCGGTGGATTACGTTTTTTTAGCTTGGGTAACATTCAATTTACAGACTTTGCAGGTAATAATTTAGCTACTTTTCGCCCTAGGGAAATGGCCATTGATTTTGGTTATGCACGTAAATTAAGTGATAGATTGAGTATTGCTGCAGCATTAAGATACATCAATAGCAACTTAGCAACAGGCAATTTTAGTGGTACAGATTTTAGTGCTGGCTCTACTGTTGCTGGTGATTTAAGTTTGTATTACGATGGTACTCAAGAAGAATTAAATGGTGGTGGCTTTGCTTGGGGTATTGCAATTACAAATTTGGGTGGAAAAATTGGCTACACCAATAACAATCAAAATAGAGATTTTATACCAGCTAATTTAGGTATTGGTGTTCAATACACTAAAGCTATTGATGATATAAATAAAATAACATTTGCTTTAGATTTAAATAAATCATTAGTACCTGCACCACCTGTAGCATCAAACATTGTTGGTGCCAATAACGATAGTATAAATGCTGTGAATTATGCAGCTTATAGAAGTCAAAGCGTTTTAAGCAGTTGGGGTAAAAGCTTTAGTGATGGTACAGGCTTATTTACTAGTATGACGTATAGCTTAGGTGTTGAATACAATTATGGTGATCAGTTTTTTGCACGTGCTGGTTATTTTCATGAAGATGTATCTGAAGGAAATAGAAAATTTGTATCGGTAGGTGCTGGTATAAAATTTAATAGCATGACAGTAAACTTATCATACATTGTACCTACAGGACAAGGTGTAAACAGAAACCCTCTGAGCAATACGCTTAGGTTTGGAGTTGCATTTGATTTAAATTCAGATGAAACTAAATAATCAAGTTTAAATATTGTAATATTACATTTGCCAACTCTAAATTTTGAGTTGGCATTTTTTTTAAATTTATTTTATGAGAATAGGAAGTGGTGTAGATTTTCATCAGCTAGTAGAAGGTAGAGATTTATGGATTGGTGGTATAAAAATACCTCATACAAAAGGTGCATTGGGGCATAGCGATGCAGATGTTTTGTTGCATGCCATTTGCGATGCTTTACTTGGTGCGTTAGCATTGGGTGATATTGGTACTCATTTCCCTGATACAAGTAATGAATTTAAAGATATTGATAGTAAAATTTTGCTCGATAGAAGTTATAAATTGGTAAAACAAAATGGTTATAAACTTGTAAACATTGATGCTACTCTTTGCTTAGAGGCACCAAAAATTAAACCTTATGTACCACAAATGCAAAACACTATTGCCAGCATTTGTGAAGTATCTATAAATGATGTTTCTATCAAAGCTACAACAACTGAAAAAATGGGATTTGTAGGCAGGCAAGAAGGTTTAGTAGCTTATGCTACTGTGTTG
>JBMLOR010000158.1:6801-9141 GCA_049242865.1 Chitinophagaceae bacterium
GGCAAAAACACAAATCTTTTTTGATGATGGTTTAGCTGCAATTCTTCAATTAGTTTAAACTGCTGTTCTTTATTTAAAATTAAATTTTCGTAGGCTTTTGGGCGAATTTTAAACTGCAAAAAATAATCAATGGCCAACATTTGATGGGCAATTAAATCATCTTTAAAATATTGGTTTAAATACAACTGTGCAACATCATAAATATTTTGTAAACTATGTTTATGAAAATCATGATGTTTTAAAAACTCGTTTCCCAAACCTTTTAAAAAATCAAAAATGCTGTATTTTACTGTTACATATTGTAACAAGTGTTTAGTTCGTTTTTTATTCCAATAAATTTCTAAAGCATTTTCAATTATAGTTATTTGATGTAATTCTTCTTTACTTAAAAACTTACTTTTAATAATTTGGTAAGGAGGCAAATAATCAAACTCATATTGATATTGTTCGTATTTTTCTCTCACTGGAGTTCCTTTTAAAAACTTCAAAAATCCAAGTTGTAACTCAGGAGGAAAAAGTTTAAACACTTCTTCAAAACTATATTTTGTATCTTCCCAATAATCTAAAGGCAAACCAACTATTAAATCAAGATGCATTTCAATTTTATCTTTAAGTTGGTTAATGATATCGGCAGTTTTAGAAAAATTTTGCTTACGGCTTACCGCCAAATTACTTTCTTTATTAACTGTTTGAATTCCAATTTCAAACCTAAATAAACCCTTTGGAACATATTCATTAATAAAAGCTATAATATCTGGATGCACAATATCGGCAGTAATTTCAAACTGAAAAATGTGATGTGGTTGATGATGCTCAAGAATAAACTTAAACATATCAATGGTAAAATCTTTTTTTATGTTAAAGGTTCTATCCAAAAACTTTATCGTACGCCCATGTTGCATTAAATACAATAGTTGCTGCTTAATGGTATCTATAGGTAATTGTCGAACTTTATTGTCTAAACTAGCTAAGCAAAATTCGCATTTGTAAGGGCAGCCTCTACTTGTTTCAACATAACAAACTTTGTTATATAAATCTGTGGGATTATCGTATTGGTAAGGATTTCTATTCGTATAATTTTCTAAATCAAACTGTACTTGTTGTTGATGGTAGTGAATGCCTCCATCTTTTTTATACACCAAATTAGGCACTAACTCAACACTAGGAAAATGTTGTAAAAACTGTTGAAATGGAATTTCGCCTTCTCCTGTAATAATATAATCAACAGCATCATGTGCAATTACATCGTGCCAATCATAGCTTACTTCAGGGCCTCCCAATAAAATTTTTATTTGAGGATTTTGCGATTTTATTAATGTGCAAACTTCTAAAGTTTGTGTAATATTCCAAATGTAGCAGCTAAAACAAACTACATCATAGTTGGCACAGTAAGTAGCAATTTCATCTTTGTTTTGTTTTATGGTAAACTCTTGCCACTGCAAAAATCCACAATCTTTATTAAGATCATACAACAATCGAATAGCCAAATTAAGATGAATGTACTTGGCATTTAATGTTGTAAGTAATACTTGCATAGTTGCAAATTAAAGAAATATAAAAGTACTTGTATAAAAAAAGGTAGCTCTTGGCTACCTTATGAAATTTATTTAAAACTTAATTATTGTTTATACACTTTTTTAGCAGCAATAACTTCGCCTTTAGCATTTATTACATCCAAAACATAGGTTCCTGAATTCAAACTACTTACATCAATTGTATTCATCCCTTTTAATACTGGACCAAGCTTAAATTGCTTTCCATCAATACCAAGTAGTTGAAAGCGGTAGATGCCATCCTCTGTCCAGTTAAAATTTAAACTAGTTGCAACAGGATTAGGCAAAATATTAAAGTTTGATTTAATAGTTCTTGATTCTAATAATTCAACTTTGGAATATTCAAATTTTCCGTCTTTATCAATCATTTTTAGTCTAAAATAATTTTTACCAGCTAATAATTTAGCAACTTTAAATTCGTAGCTCTTGCTATTTTTTGCAGGCACTCTGTCGTATATGTCAAAATTTACACCATCAAAACTTCTTTCAATAACGTATTCTTTAAAGTTAATTTCGTTTTCAACATTCCAAAAAATTGAAGCACCTTCTCCAAAATAACTAGCTTTAAAAAAACTAAGTTTTACAGGAGTTACAATATTTACAGTACCAGTTACAATAACATAAAATATGGCTTTAGCAGCACTAGGAGCTGTACTAAAAATAAATGGTCCCGAAAGTGTATTTCTTGGTACATTTATTTGAAAGAAAGTAGTATCTGAAAACCCTACAGTAGGTGTTTGCACCATTCTCCAGCCTTGGTTATTGTCTAAAGCATTTGGTCCTCTAT
>JBMLOR010000159.1:0-15492 GCA_049242865.1 Chitinophagaceae bacterium
GATAAAAAAAAGGATGCTGAAGCATAAGCAAAATTTCAAAAGCCTTGAGTTAAAAGCTCAAGGCTTTTGAAATTTTGTAATTTAACAAATTATCTATACTTCAATCCAATCAAGCAATTACTTTCGCCCTACAAAAAAATATCATGAAAAAAATTATTTACTCCATAGCTTTTAGTGTAATAGTGCTTCATTCCAATGCTCAGCTACCTAAAATTAACATTCCTACAATAAAAAATCCACTTCAAAAAACCGAAAATAAAGATACTTTAAGCAACAACACTGTAATTAGCGGTTTAAAAGAGGCTTTACAAGTTGGTATACAAAAAGGTACTCAGCAACTAAGTGCTGTTGATGGCTTTTTTGGCAATGCCGCCCTAAAAATTTTAATGCCACCCGAAGCTGTAAAAGTTGAGCAAAGTTTGAGAAAATTAGGCATGAACAAACAAGTGGATGATGCTATTTTAAACATGAACCGTGCAGCCGAAGAAGCTACAAAACAAGCTGCCCCCATTTTTATTAATGCCATAAAAGGGATGAGTTTTACCGATGCTTTTGCGATTTTACGTGGAGGCGATAATGCAGCTACTAACTTTTTACAATCTAAAACAACTGCTTCGCTAACAACTGCTTTTAAACCAGTTATTGAAACTGCTTTAAATAAAATTGATGCTACCAAACATTGGAATACTATTTTTAGCAATTACAACAGATTTTCATTGCAAAAAGTAAATCCCGATTTAACGGCTTATGTAACTGAAAAAGCTTTGCAAGGAATTTTTATGCAATTAGCCATTGAAGAAGGCAAAATTCGCAAAGACCCAATGGCTCGTACAACTGATATTTTAAAAACTGTTTTTGGGAGGTAATTAATTACTAGCTTTCGAAAAACTAACAGCTTTCCGAAAGTTTTATTTACAATAATTTTTTCCTAGCCACCAAGCCCAATAAAGTAGCATTGGATGAACTACAACTAATCTTATCCAAGCTATTAAAGGCGTAATGGTAAAGCCTGCAATTTGTAAATTTCCTTTTAAAATAAAATGTATATGGCTAGGAATAAAAGCAAGTAGCATGGCAATAGTTAAAAAAGAGGCTAGCTTTATAGTTTCCTTTTTAAGCATCAATAATGCTACTACAACTTCTGCCAAACCCGCCAAAATGTTCAACCATTCTTTATGTTTAGCTAAGTAATCAGGTATTAAAGGAAAGTATATTTCTGGGTTAATAAAATGATTTGCCCCAGCAAAAAGGTAGAAAAAAACAAATAAAAATCGTAAAAGAGAATAAAAATTCATACTAGTACAACAACTAATGGAGTGTTAAGTTTACATGAATATCTAAATTTAAAGCCCTTTTCAGCCGCCAAACCCCTACTTTTGCAAACTCAAAAAAACAGTCTTTGGCTATTGGTCGTGAGGCTTTGGTTGGTTTTAAAGATTTCTAACTAACTAAAGATTAAACCCAAAGGCTTCATCATTAGTTTATGAATTTACGTAACATAGCAATTATTGCACACGTTGACCACGGTAAAACTACTTTGGTTGATAGAATATTACACACTACAAAAGTGTTTAGAGACAACCAAGAAACAGGTGAACTTATTATGGACAGCAACGATCTTGAAAGAGAGCGTGGAATTACCATCTTCAGTAAAAATGCTGCTGTTACCTATAACGATATTAAAATTAACGTAATTGATACACCGGGTCACGCCGATTTTGGAGGAGAAGTTGAACGTGTTTTAAAAATGGCTGATGGTGTAATTTTATTAGTAGATGCTTTTGAGGGCCCAATGCCTCAAACAAGATTTGTTTTACAAAAAGCATTACAATTAAATCTTAAACCTATTGTAGTAATCAATAAAGTGGATAAAGAAAACTGCCGTCCTGATGAAGTACATGATGCAGTTTTTGAACTATTTTTTAATTTAGATGCTACCGAAGAGCAATTAGATTTTCCTACTTTCTATGGCTCAGGCAAAAATGGATGGTTTAATGATAGCTTAACACAATGCGATGATATTACTCCTTTAATGGATGGTATTATTAAATATGTACCAGAACCAAAAATTGCCGAAGGTACTTTGCAAATGCAAATTACAAGCTTAGATTATTCTTCATTTTTAGGTAGAATTGCTATAGGTAAAGTTACTCGTGGTAGTATTAAAGAAAACCAACAAATTGCTTTAGTGCAAGCCGATGGAACTATTAAAAAAATAAGAGTACGTGAGTTGTATGTTTTTGAAGGCATGGGCAAACGTAAAGTTGGTGAGGTTTTTGCAGGTGATTTATGTGCTGTAGTTGGATTAGAAGAATTTAATATTGGAGATACCATTGCTGATGTTGAAAATCCTGAAGCTTTACCTGTAATTAGTGTGGATGAGCCTACTATGAGTATGACGTTTAGCATCAACAACTCACCATTTTTTGGTAAAGATGGAAAATTTGTAACCTCTCGTCACTTACGTGATAGGTTAATGAAAGAAACTGAAAAAAATCTAGCCTTAAGAGTTGAAGATACCGATAGTGCCGATAGCTTTAATGTATTTGGTCGTGGTATTTTGCACTTAGGGGTTTTAGTAGAAACCATGCGTAGAGAAGGTTATGAACTTACTGTTGGTAACCCTCAAGTGTTAGAAAAAACCATTAATGGTAAACGTTGTGAGCCTTATGAGGTTTTGGTAGTGGATGTACCGAGTGATTACAGTGGTAAAGTAATTGACCTTGTAACGCAAAAAAAAGGTGAAATGTTGGTGATGGAAAGTAAAGGTGAAATGCAACATTTAGAGTTTGATATTCCATCTCGTGGGTTAATTGGTTTACGTAGCCAAATGCTTACAAATACTGCAGGCGAGGCTGTTATGGCTCACAGATTTGCAGAATACAAACCTTGGAAAGGTGCTATTCCTGGAAGAAATAATGGTGTTTTAATTTCTAAATTTACAGGAACAACCACAGCATATTCTATAGATAAATTACAAGATAGAGGAACTTTTTTTGTTGATCCAGGAGAAGAAGTTTACGCAGGTCAGGTTATTGCAGAACATATTAAACCAGGCGACTTAAACGTAAATGCCATCGAGGGTAAAAAACTAACCAACCACCGTGCAAGTGGTGCAGATGATGCAACACGTATTGCTCCAAAAACTTTACTTACTTTAGAAGAATGTATGGAGTATATTCAACAAGATGAGTGTATTGAAGTTACCCCAAAAAACATAAGAATGAGAAAGGTAATTTTAGACGAAGAAGACCGTAAAAAAGCAGCTAAACAAATGCAAATGGATGCAGTTTAGTTGTTATAAACTATACAAACAAAAACCTCTGATGTTAACATCAGAGGTTTTTTGTTTTAAGAAGTTGTACTAATGTAAGTCACAACCAATAGGTGCACCTGGTGCAATATCTTTATGTTTTGGTAGTGCAATATCTTTTGGCTTTTCAATTCGTTCAATAGCATAAGCATAATGATATTGGTGTGTTGTGTTTAATGCCACTTGTTGTTGGCAATACTTTTTTAGTTTTTGCAACTCGCTAAAGCAAATTGCTTTTACTGCATAATTACTGTTATCGTTTTGGTGCAATGCCAATAACCAAGTAAGCACCATTTGTTGGGTCTGTAATTGTACTTCTTTTTCCAACCCATTTTTTAGTGGAGCTTTCCAAGTGGCGTTGATGATAGCTTGTAGTACATCGTCCCAACCTTGGGTATTATAATTTGCTTTCATTTGTACCAAACGATTGGCTCTTTCAGGATGAAACAAAAACTCTAATTCAAAATCAACTAAGGCTTCAGCGGCAGCAAGTGCATCAAAACTCATACCTGTACGTTTTGAAAATAATTCACCAATATTATAAAACTGTGGTGGGCGTGGTGGAATTAAATCAATAATTCTTTGAGGCAGGGTAAGTACATTGGGTTGTAAGCAATTCAAAGCAATGTCTAATGCTTGCTGTTGTTCTTCTTTACTTAGTGGAGTTATATTTTTTTGAGCATCTCCTTTGGTTTTGTAACTATAATCCATTCCACCAATTAACTTACAAACAGCTTCTAATTGATATCTATGAAAATTATATAAAGGCACTAATGCATCTTCTAGCTTACTCAAGGGTTCGTTAAGGCGTACAGCATTTTCGTTAAAGTTAGTAAAGGCTTTCGCTCTAACTTCTAAAACATTTTTAAGTTCATCAACTGCACTCTTTCCATTATCCCATAAATGGGCTTTTGGATGAAAGCCTCCCGAAGCTCTAGCATCTGCATCGGCTATAAATAAAATGCCGTTTTTATCATTTTCATCAAGCAAACCAAGTAAAGCTTTTTCTTCGTTACTATTATCCGAAAACTCAGTGTATCCGTACATAATAGCTCGTTTGTCCCATTCTCCAATTTCATTGGTGTATACTTCGTCAAAATCTATTTCTCCTTTTTTGTTGATATATAATTTTGGGTGAGGATAATCCATTACACTAGCTCTATTATTTACACTAGATGCATAATTATGTTGTAAACCAAGTGTATGCCCAACTTCGTGTGCAGCGAGCTGACGTAATCTTTGTAGTGCAGCTTCTTGTGCTTTGGTAGATACTTTTACACCATTTATATAAGGCGACAACAAAGAAGTGAATATTAAATAATCTTGCCTAACTCTTAACGACCCCAACGTTACTTGCCCCTTAATAATTTCACCTGTTCTTGGGTCAGTTACACTTGCACCATAACTCCAACCTCTTGTGCTACGATGCACCCAATTTATAACATTATATCTTATATCCATAGCATCTACACTATCAGGCAATAACTCAACTTTAAAAGCATTTATAAAACCTGCTGCTTCAAAGGCTTTGTTCCACCATCTTGCTCCATCTAACAATGCAGAGCGAATGGGTTCAGGAGTTCCATTATCTAAATAATATACAATAGGTTTTATTGGTTCGCTCAATGCTGCATCTTTATTTTTCTTTTCTAACCTGTGCCTACTAATAAATTGTTGTTGAATTTGTTGAGTGAAAGGTGAACTGTAATCGTAGTAACTAATTCCAAAATAGCCACTTCTAACATTGTATGTTCTTGGTTTGTAATGATTATCTGGCAATTGCACAAAGGAATGATGCATTCGAAGTGTAATAGCTTCGGCACTTGGGGTTACTGTTGTAACAAATTTGCCAGCATCGCTGCCACCAACAAAAGTTATGGATGCTTCGAACTCAGAATTATTGGGAAAGTTTTTAGTATTAGTTAAGTATACAGCCGAGCGAGCCTCGCTAAAATTATACGTGCCTTGTTTCATCATTCTAATTCTATCAGCAGCACCATGGGCATCTCTCAATAAAAAAGGGGTAAAGTCTACCAATACTTTTCCATCTTCTTCTTCAGCAGCAGTAAAAGCAAAAAGTGTACTTTGTGCAAATGATTCTCGTACGGCCCTTTGCTCGTTTTTATCTAAACTAGTGGCACGATAGTCATAGTTGGGTTCTACCAGCATAATTTTTTTGCCCACTTTGTTAAAATATACAATTCTTGTAGAGCCTGTTTGCCCCCTATCTAAGCCAATATCATTGCTGCCAAGCCCAGCAGGAAGTGAGTTGGCATATAAGAATTCTGTATCCCATTTGTCAACAAGCAACCAAATTTTTCCTTCGGTAGCATCCCACCAAAACTTAAAATAGCCATCGTACATTTTAAAGTTTTTTACTTTGTCTTGAAGTTTTGATTGAGCAAAAAGTTGACTAGTTACAATTATGATTAGGAAGAAAAATATTTTTCGCATAGTAATTAATATTTGGAGTGAAGATAAAAGAAATAGGAGTTTAATGCAACATGCAGCATTGATTTTGCTGAGCTGTAATTTCATGGTGTCGGCAAACAGTTTTATTCAATTTTTTACCTTACCGAAGTGTCGGCAAGTGATTTTATTCAGTTTTTTACGTTGCCGGAGTTTCGGCAAGTGATTTTACTCAGTTTTTTGCCTTGCCGGAGTTTCGGCAAGTAGTTTTATTCAATTTTTTGCCTTGCCGAAGTGTCGGCAAGTGGTTTTATTCAGTTTTTTACCTTGCCGGAGTTTCGGCAAGTAGTTTTACTCAGTTTTTTGCCTTGCCGAAGTGTCGGCAAGTGGTTTTATTCAGTTTTTTATCTTGACGGAAAGAAAATTTTGCCAACGTTTCAAGAATAATCAACTCTCTAGGCAATAAAAAACCCCTGCTGTTATACAGGGGTTTTATCATTAAAATCAACTTATTAATTAATTATTTGCCACCTAATGCTTGCATTGGATTTAATCCACCACCACTTTGTCCTCTTGCAGCACCTGCTTTTGCTTTAAATATTCCAAACTTGCTTGGCTCTTCGTTTACTTTTGGCCAAGTGTTGTTGTTGGTATCAATATCAGCAGTTTCTTTCATTGGATCAAGTTGTATAGCTACAGCTTTTTTAGTGGTCATAAAAGTTTTAACTACTTTTTGCTCGTTTTTACGCCATACTTGAGCAGGTATTTTTTCAGTTTGTTTAGTGCCATCTTCAAAAGTAAATTCAATAATAATTGGCATTACTAAACCGCCTTTATTAGTAAAAGTTACCTCGTATAAATGAGTGTTTGCATACTTTTTTTGTTCTGCTTCGCTCAATTTATCTGGCATTGCAGGTGTAGCAGCTTCTACTTTAATAGTGCTATCGTAAGCTATAATTCCTCTAGCATATTTCCAATAAAAATCTCTTAAAGTAGTATCAGCATCTACTTGAAAAACGATGCTTTTATCTTCTCTATTTCTTATTTTACTAATATCTTCAAAGCTATTTAACATTGGTTTAGCCAATTTTCCACTTCCACCAAAACCTCTTCCACCATTTGGTAATGTTGGCATTTGGTTAGGATCGTAAACAACATGTTTTACAGTATCAATAGCAATATCACAAGCATCAATACTATAAAACCAACCACGCCAAAACCAGTCTAAATCTTCGGCACTTGCATCTTCCATTGTTCTAAAAAAGTCGGCAGGTGTAGGTTGTTTAAAGGCCCAACGACGAGCGTATTCTTTAAAAGCATAATCAAATAACTGACGACCCATTACTGTTTCTCTCAAAATATTTAAGCCTGTTGCAGGTTTGCTATAAGCATTAGGGCCAAAGTTGATGATGTTTTCACTATTTGTCATTATTGGCTCTAATTGGTCTTTAGGAAGTTTCATATAATCAACAATCGCATGAGCAGGGCCACGACGGCTAGGATATTTGTTATCCCATAACTCCTCACTTAAATATTGTACAAAAGTGTTTAAGCCTTCGTCCATCCAACTCCATTGTCTTTCATCGCTATTAATAATCATAGGGAAAAAGTTATGGCCTACTTCGTGAATTATTACCCCAAGCATACCATATTTAGTAGCTTCGGTGTAAGAACCATCTTTTTCTGTTCTTCCGTAGTTAAAACAAATCATTGGATACTCCATACCATTAGAAGCTTCAATACTTTGAGCTACAGGGTAAGGGTAAGCAATTGAAAATTTGCTATAACATTTTATTGTGTGAGCTACTGCTTTTGTGCTGTATTTACGATACAATCCATAAGCTTCTTTAGGATAGCCACTCATACACATTACTTTTTTGCCTTCTACAAAAGCAGGCATAGCATCCCAAATGTATTTTCTGCTGCTTGTCCATGCAAAATCTCTCACCATATTGGCACTATATCTCCAAGTTTTTGTAGCTCTAATTTTTTTGGTTTCTGCAGCTTTAGCTTCATCTAAAGTTACAATTTCAATAGGTTCTTTAGCAGTTTGAGCTTTAGCCCAACGAGCTTGTTGTGCAGGTGTTAAAACTGCTGCATAGTTGCTACATTCGCCAGTACTTAATACTACGTGATCGGCAGGCACGGTCATTTCTACATTAAAGTTTCCAAAAGTTAGGGTAAACTCACCTGAGCCTGCAAATTGTTGGTTTTGCCAACCTGCATAATCGTTGTACACACAAAGGCGAGGATACCATTGTGTAATAGTAAATAAGTAGTTGTCTTCTTCAGGGAAATATTCGTATCCACCACGACCGCCTTTGGTCATTCTATCAGGAATTTTGTAGCTCCAATTTATTTTAAATTTAAATTGTTGACCAGGTTTTAAAGGTGTAGGCAATTCTACACGCATCATAGTTTTGTTGATAGTATAGTTTAATTTTTTACCTAAAGCATCAGTAATTAAACTAATTTGATGACCATAGCCATTATCAGTTTTGGCTTCTTCCATTCTTTCTAAAGCAGTAATGTTTAGGTTTTTACCTATGCCATTACTGGTTTGATAGTTGGCGTTATTTACTGAACTGTGTTGATTTTCATCTAACTGTAGCCACAAATAAGTAAGCACATCAGGGCTGTTGTTGTAGTAGGTAATACTCTCGGCCCCTGTAAGTTTAAGATTTACTTCATCTAAACTACATTTAATATCGTAATCGCAACGTTGCTGCCAGTATTTATTACCTGGTGCACCACTTGCTGTTCGATATTCATTGGGTGTTGGTAAAATAGTTCCTAATTGTTCGAACTTATTACCATGATTGCTACCAGGATTATTTTGGGTGTTTTGTGCTTGTACACCTAACCCCAAACTGGCAAATGCCACTAAAATTGAAAAACGCATAATCGTTGATTTTAAAACTTGATTTTAAATTATTTAAAAGGCCATCTTTCAATAGCCATTATTAATGCCACTAAAAAAACACCACCACTAGTAAACAAAATATACTCTCTACGGTTTAATTTCAAAATGTTTAAACATATAAAACTTAATACCATTGCACCTAAAACTATCATAAGTTGTCCAACTTCTAACCCAATATTAAATGCAAACAACTCCCATACTACATTACTGGTTTTGCCCAATAAGTTTTTAAGGTAATTGCTAAAACCTAAACCATGTATTAACCCAAAGGAAAGTGCAAAAAAGTAAATGTTACTCCAGTTTGATTTATATACAAATTTTTTTACCCAAACATTACTAAGAGCAGTAATAACTATTGTAATTGGAATTAAAAATTCAATCCAATTTTGTTTAAAATTTATAACATTTAGCACACTTAATGCTAGTGTAATGCTATGACCAATAGTGAAAGCAGTAACTAAAAAAAATACTTTCTTCCAGTCGGCAAAAACATATCTTAAGCAAAGAACTAGTATAAAAAGTATATGGTCGTAACCTTGCCAATCGGCAATGTGTTGCCTACCTAAAGTAAAATACAATTCAAAACTATTCACTTATAAAAACTACTTTTAAAATAAAATCTTTAAAATTTGCAAGGCGTAAATGTAATAGTTAAATGCATAAAAATATTTTGATTTATATAATTGGTTTTTTGGTACTCACAGGCTTTACAAAAAGGCATCCTTTTTATTTAAGTTTAATAGAGTTAAACCAAAATACTAAGGAGCAAACTATTGAAATAAGTATTAGAATTTTTGCTGATGATTTTGAAGCTAATTTGGCTAAGCTGTATCCTCAACAAAAAGTTGATTTACAAAACGTTAGTAATAAGGCTATTAACGATAAATTAATTTTTGATTATATCAATAAAAAATTACAAGTATCTACTAATAGTCAACCAAAAAAATTACAATACGTAGGTTACGAAATACAACAAGAAAGTGTTTGGATTTATGTAGAAACTCCGCAGGTTAGCAACATAAAAACCTTGTTGGCCAACTGCACTATTATGTTTGATTATCACGAAAAACAAATAAACATTTTTAGGGCTAAAATAAACGGAGTAGAAAAAAATACTAAGCTCGATAATCCTAAAAGTACAGTTAGTTTTAGTTGGTAGTGCTATATGTTTTATTTAGCTATTGCTAAAGAAAACTATTAAAATTTATTTAGTTTTTCATCAGCATAACTCAACACTTACATTTGCTAAAATTTTACATCAACCATCATGTTACAAATAAGTGTTTTAAAAAATAATCCTGAAGAGGTAAAGCAATTATTAGCTAAAAAGCATTTTAAACAGCTAGATTTAGTAGACGAAGTTATAGCCATAGACGAGTCTAGAAGAAAAGCACAGGTAAACTTTGATACAACACAAGCTGCTATAAATGCTGCATCTAAAGAAATTGGAATGCTTATGGCTAAGGGTAATAAAGAAGAAGCTGAGGCCAAAAAACAAGAAGTTGCTGCCCTAAAAGCAGATACAACAACTCACAATGCAACATTGCAACAGCTAGAGCAACAACTGCAAGAAGCATTAGTACAATTGCCAAATCTGCCAAGTCCAAAAGTACCAACTGGTAAAACGCCAGAAGAAAATGTAGTGGTGAAAGAAGGTGGCGAAAAACCAACGCTGCCTGAAAATGCAAAACCACATTGGGATTTAATTAAACAATACGATTTGGTAGATTTTGAACTTGGGGCAAAAATTACTGGCTCTGGTTTTCCATTATATAAAGGTAAAGGTGCAAAATTGCAAAGAGCATTGAGTCAGTATTTTTTAGATTTTAATACAGCTGCGGGCTATACAGAATTTATCCCTCCTTATATGGTAAACCAAGCTAGTGCTTATGGCACAGGGCAATTGCCAGATAAAGAAGGTCAAATGTATCATGCAACGGCCGATGATTTTTATTTAATACCAACTGCTGAGGTTCCTGTAACCAACATATATAGAGATGTAATTTTAAAAGAGGCCGATTTGCCGATTAAAATGACGGCTTATAGCCCATGTTTTAGAAGAGAAGCAGGAAGTTTTGGAAGCGATGTTAGGGGATTAAACAGAGTACATCAATTCGAAAAAGTTGAAATTATACAAATTGTACATCCAAGCACTAGTTATGAAGTGTTGGATAATATGGTGGCCCATGTAGAAAAACTTTTACAAAGTTTAGAATTGCCCTATAGAATCTTAGCCCTTTGTGGTGGAGATATGAGCTTTGCTAGTGCATTAACCTACGATTTTGAAGTGTATAGTGCAGCACAAAATAAATGGTTAGAGGTTAGTAGCGTAAGCAATTTTGAAGCTTTTCAAACCAATAGAATGAAATGTAGGTTTAAAGGTGCTGATGGAAAAACTCAATTGGCTCATAGCTTAAATGGTAGCAGTTTAGCCTTGCCAAGAATTTATGCAGCATTGGTAGAAAATTTTCAAACAGAAAATGGTATTGCTTTGCCAAAAGTTTTGCATACTTATTTTGGAGAGGAAGGAATTTTCACACAAAACAACTAAGGATACTCAGCACAACAGCTTTTGGAGAATTGTTGTAGAAGATGAATTCTAGTTTTACTTTTTAATTTATAAAATATACTTTGAGTACTTTGCATTCATCGCCTCTTTGCGTGAAATAAAAACATGACTTTAGTAACACTTAGTACCGATATTGGTCAACAAGATTATATAGTGCCTGCTTTAAAAGGGCAGCTTATCAGTAATGCCCCACAAGCACAAATTATTGATATTACTCATTACCTTTCACAATCAAACTTGCCAGAAGCAGCTTATTTATGTAGCAATGCATTTAGTTATTATCCAGCCAATACTATTCATATTGTTTTGCTTAATTTCTTTGAAATTGCTAGGCCACATGTTTTAATTACTAAGCACAATAATCAATATATTATTTGTGCAGATAATGGTTGGCTTACCATGTTGCTCGAAAAAACACCAAGCGAAGTGTATGCCCTACCAATTAATACAAAGCAAACATTTTTGCAAATAACACAGCAAATTTCAAAGGCAGTAGCACATATTTGTAATGGAAAGCCACTAGAAGAAATTGCACAGCAAACTACCGATATTATTGTAAAACATCCTTTAAAACCAACAGCAAGTGAAAACTGGATAAAAGGACAAATTATTTTCATAGACAACTTTGAAAATGTGGTAATAAACATTACAAAATCATTTTTTGAGGAGCACAGAAAAGGCAGAAGCTTTAAAATTGCTTTTAAACGTAACGAAACCATTGAGGCATTAAGTAATAATTATTTAAGTATACACGAAGGCGAAAAACTAGCTTGGTTTAATAGTGCTGGTTATTTAGAAATTGCCATAAACAAAGGAAATATGGCAGGCTTGTTTGGCTTACAAGGGTTTAACGAAATTATGTACAAAGAGGGTAAAGCCATGCAAAACAAATGGTTTTACCAAACCATAACTGTGTTTTTTGAGTAATAAATTTTGTAACAAACCTATGCCCTAATTTATTATTTAATTAATTTAAACTCATAAGTTATTACATAACTATAAATAAAGCAATTATGAGCAACACAACACAAATTGCAAAGCATATAAAAGAGGTTTTTTTTGGAGGAAATTGGACATGGGTAAACCTAGAAACTACACTTAAAGAGGTAAGTTGGCAACAAGCAACTACAAAAGTTTATCAACTAAATACAATTGCACAACTAACTTTTCATATTGATTATTATACAAGGGCTATTATTAGTGTTTTGCAAGGTGAAAAGCTTGTGGCACATGATAAGTATAGTTTTGATTGTCCTGAAATTAGTAACGAAACAGATTGGGAACTTTTAAAAACAAATGCATTTAAAAATGCAACCACTTTAATTGGATTAGTTGAAAATAATGCTGACGAAGTTTTAAATACAATTTTTGTAGAAGAAAAATATGGCAATTATTGGAGAAATTTTCATGGTTTTTTAGAACACACCCATTATCACTTAGGCCAAATTGTAGTCATAAAAAAAATTCTGCAATCCCATTAGTCAGATATTTTCATTGGGTTAAGCAGTTGAGTAAGTTCAATTCATAAAAAAACATTTGGCTACAATTAATTTTATGTTATACTTGCAGCCTTTAAAAAAATTATTAAGCAATTTACAAATTGCTTATAGAAGAATAAAATAATGGCAAAAAAACAATTATATACCTTAGAATTTCCTGTACGTTGTTCGCCAACCATTTTGTGGGGCTTCCTTAGTACACCCACTGGCTTACAAGAGTGGTTTGCCGATAAAGTAGATGAATGGGAAAATGTTTTAAGTTTTACGTGGGGAAGTGGCAGCCCAGAAAAGGCTAAAGTTATTGAAGAAGAAGAAGAAAAATACATTCGCTATCAATGGGTTACATCTGAAAAAGATGAATACTTTGAATTTAGAATAGAGAAAACAGAAATTTCAAATCAAACGATACTTGTAATAGCTGATTTTGCCGAAAAAGGAGATATAAAAGATGCCCAACAACTATGGGATTATCAAATTAAAGAACTATTTCATCGCTTAGGAAGTTAGTTTGCGAAACATATAATGTATTAAAAGCTGCTATTTAGGCAGCTTTTTTGTTGCTGTAAACTTTAAATAATTCCCTCTTGTACTAATTGGTGCAAATGTAAAATGCCCTGATAAATATTGTTTTTTACTACAACAAGTTGGCTAATGTCGTAGTTTCTCATAATTTCTAAAGCATCAATTGCCAAAGTTTGCTCATCAATGGTTTTTGGATTTTTTGTATATATGTCTTTAGCTAACAAAGCATAAATATCATCGGTTTTTTCTAAGTTTCTTCTTAAATCACCATCAGTAATTATACCTACAACTTCGTTATTGGTAGTTACAACAGCAGTTGCACCAAGCATTTTGCTAGAAATTTCATTGATAATTTCTTTAAAGCCTGCAGTTTCAGATACTTTAGGAACATTTGTTTTGCTGTATAAATCACCCACTTTTAAAAACAACCTTTTTCCTAAATTCCCTCCAGGATGAAACTTAGCAAAATCTTGTGGTTTAAAGCCATTTAACTCCATTAAACTCACAGCAATAGCATCACCCATCGCTAATTGAGCTGTTGTACTAGTTGTTGGGGCTAAATTATTGGGGCAAGCTTCTTGATGAACAGTAGTATTTAAAACTATATCACTTTGTAGGGCTAAGTATCCGTTTAGGTTGCCAGTAATGGAAATTAAAACATTACCAAAATTTTTAATTAAAGGCACTAAAACTTTTATTTCTGGGCTTTCGCCACTTTTGCTAATTACTAAAACTACATCTTGTTTTTGTACCATGCCTAAATCACCATGAATGGCATCTGCAGCGTGCATAAACAAACTTGGTGTACCAGTTGAGTTTAATGTAGAAACTATTTTTTGTGCTATGATAGCACTTTTACCAATACCTGTAATTACCAAACGCCCTTTTGATTGATGAATAGTTTGAACAGCATGTACAAAACTATTGTCTATAAATTCTTGTATTTGTTGCAAAGCAGCAGCTTCTAAAGCAATTGTTTGTTTTGCTGTGGCAATTATTTTAGCGTCCATCGAGCAAAAATAAGCGGCAATTCGAAACTACAATTCTTATTAACCAATTACTACAATTTCGAGTTTTATTTTAGCATTAAAAATTGTTTTTTGTAGTGTAAAATCCTTTACCTTCACGCTCCTTTGAAAAAAATAAAGTAAACCATCCATTATTCTACTTAAAATTTTTTGAAGGTATTTGATAAAATTATTCGTTTGTAATAAACATTATTATAAAATAGAATTATAAAGATTTGAAGAATGGCAAAAACCATAAGGAAAGCACCGGTAAAAAAATCAGTTAAAAAAACCCCAAAACCCAAAGCAGCCAATATTAAAGCCTTAGTGCCAGATATTCCTGTAATGGAGGGTTTACAAAAATATTTTGGATTTAAAGAGTTTAAGGGCCGTCAAGCCGATGCCATTGAAAGTTTATTGGCAGGCCATGATACTTTTGTAATTATGCCTACAGGTGGCGGTAAAAGTTTATGCTATCAATTGCCTGCCATGATTTTACCTGGTGTTGCAATTATAGTTTCCCCACTTATTGCATTGATGAAAAATCAGGTAGATTTAGTAAGAGGATATAGTGAGCAAGATGATGTGGCACACTTTTTAAATTCATCTTTAAATAAAACTCAAATAAAAGTTGTTAAAGATGATTTACTAGGTGGCAAAACTAAATTGTTGTATGTGGCACCCGAAACGCTTACTAAACAAGAAAATCTAGATTTTTTTGCAGATTTAAATATTAGTTTTTTTGCTGTAGACGAAGCCCATTGTATTAGCGAATGGGGTCACGATTTTAGGCCAGAGTACAGAAGGCTTAGAGAAATGATGGATGTTATAGCAATAGACGTACCTGTTGTTGCTTTAACAGCAACTGCAACTCCCAAAGTACAAAGTGATATTGTAAGAAATTTAGGATTACGTGAGCCAAATATTTTTATTTCGTCGTTTAACCGTACAAATCTTTACTACGAAATTCAACCAAAACTACAAAAAGAGCAAACCATAAAGCATATCACTAAATTTATTGCTCATCACAAAGGCAAAAGTGGTATTATCTATACTTTAAACAGAAGAACTACAGAAGAACTAGCAGACATTTTAGTTGCCAACAATATAAAAGCAGTTGCCTATCATGCAGGAATCGACCAAAAACAAAGAGCAGAAAGGCAAGATCAGTTTTTAAATGAAGATGTACAAGTTATTGTTGCAACTATTGCTTTTGGAATGGGTATTGATAAGCCAGATATAAGATTTGT
>JBMLOR010000160.1:0-1212 GCA_049242865.1 Chitinophagaceae bacterium
ATAGCAAAGGATTAAAAATCCCCATCACACCAGAAATTTACAATCCTGTACTCTTAAGTTTAGAAATTGAAGGCATAGTGTTTAAGGAGTTTGAGCAAGAAATAAAGAAGTAAGCAATACGTAAATACGCTCAAAATAGCAATTCCTACGCTTATCAAAAAAGTAATACCATTTATCACAAGCTTTAAACAACCAAGCTTGTTTGTTTAAAATTTTGTTTTAGCAAAAATCACTAAAACAAAAAATCATGAAAATTACAACATCTTTTTTTGCCAGCTTTTTACTGGCACTATCTGCTTTTACCCAAAATGATACTATTATTATTAATGCTAGTAATGTAAATACAAAATTTATTAAACCTAGCAACAATAGGTATCTAGTGTATTTTAAAATGAAAGAAAATGCACCAAGAACTTTTGTACAACTTTGGACAAGAAGCATTGATACAACAACCTACAACAACACCAAAGCTTTTAAAATTACACAAAGTTGGGAAGATAAAGATTCTATCATGCACACCACTAATAGCATTGTAGATGCTAACAGTTTTACTTCATTTTATCATAATAGTTGGTGGAAAGCAAGAGGAAGCTCTGAATACAATTTCATTGCAAAACAAGCCAAAATAGATAACATTGAACTTAATAATTACGATACTGCAAAACTAAGAAAACTAGCTTGGGAAAACTTTAAACAGTCTTGGAATAGCTATAATTTAAACTGGCATCTAGACCTAGAAGTGTTTTCTATTTTACCATATAAAAATAACGTTACTTTTTTAATTCCTTATTATGATCCTGGGTTTGGTGCTCCAAAAAATGTAGCTTACACCGTAATTGGAAGTGACAAGCTTGTAGCTTATGATAAAAAATATATTGATTGCTGGCTTTTACAACATGAGGATAAGGGTAACAAAGAAATATTTTGGATAAGCAAAAAAACACAAGAAGTATTAAAATTAGAACAAACATTTGGAGGCAGATTTAGATATAAAATTAAATTGGCTTACAGCAACTAATGCTATTAATTATCCAATCTTTTAACACTTCGATTTTAGACAGTCATTAGTTATAATTGCAAAATCTAGTTTATATCCATGAGTTATACACATGACTTTAGTATTGCAACCTCCCTAATATATTTGCTTTTGTACCTTAAAAAAAAGAAACAATAATTTATGAACCCGCATCACTATGTAGCCATTATGGCTGG
>JBMLOR010000161.1:0-2232 GCA_049242865.1 Chitinophagaceae bacterium
CCTACTAAATAATCCATACAATTTATAAAAAAATCTCTGTTGGCAAATGTGTATTCTTCAAATTGCTGGGTACCCATTGGCAAAGCTTTGCCAGCTTCTGTAATTACATTGGTTACAAGGTCGGCATCGCTTATAACTATTTGTTGGCTTGGCTTTATTGCTTTTGGCAAAAACGAAACACCCGTATATTTTGCCACACTATCTTTCATTTGAGGCGTAAATCTGTTGGTGTATAAACTCTGAAAATTTCCTTCTAATAATACAGCCACTGGTACATGGCTTTTAGTAAACATTCTAAAATCGTCCTCAGTTTTTATGCTTTGTAAACTTACAATAGCAGGCGTGCTAAGCATTCTACTATTGGTATCTGTAGCCAGTAAAACAGTTTTGGTAATGCCATCGGCTTTTACCGTATCTATGCTACTAGGAAAAACACTTAAAACTTGATCTAAATTTTTACTAATTGGGTGCGATTTTTTGCCACTGCTCAATAATGGATAATAAGGAAATGGTATGCGTTGTATTTGAGGTTGCCCACCACTATTACCTACAACTAAAGGTTGTTTGGCACAGTTTAAATCTTGCAACAAATCTGGGTTTATTCTAACCCCATACCTAAACAATAAGTCATCAATCTGAAGATTTTTATCGAATGCTACAAAATCGCTTTTGGCTCTCATTAAACTATCAAACTCTGCATACAGTTTATCAATCAACCAAACTACTTTACCCCCTTGCATGATGTATTGGTCAATCTTTATTTTATCTATTTCGCTAAATGATAATTGCGGTTTTACGATTACTATAGCTTTTACAGTATCGGCATTTAGCATCCCATTTTTTAGGTCGAATAAGGCTAGTCTGTAATTGGTTCTTAGCATATTGGTTAAATCTACAATGGTGGGATTTAAAGGTTCTCCATTACCCATTGCTAATGCAACCACAGGATAGTTTGTACGAGTAAGTTTATCAATAGCATCATCAAATTTAAACTCTAATAATGCTTCACTAAAATTTAAGCTACTTTCTTCATCTTGTCCACTTTTACCACTCATTAAGTCTATGGCTATGGCTTTATTATTACATTTTACTACAGCAGCAGGAAAAATTATTTGCTCAGTTTTTTCGCCATCTTCCCTATCTAACTGATTATTAATTGGTTTAATACCCATTGCAGCTAGGCTATCATAAATATAGGCTTTACTACTATCGCTTAAGCCATCACCAGGTTTTACAAAAGTGTAGGTAACCAAACCGTTACTTAAGCTGCGATAATTTTCGAGCAAATCTTTTGTTGCTATTTGTAGTTTTTTAAAGCCACTACTTAAATTACCATCAAGCAACACTTCTATTTCAACTGTTTGGTTTAGGTTTTGCAACAATGCTTTAGTTGCTGGTTGAATGGAAAATTTTTTCTCTTCGGTTAAGTCAACACTTACATTAATTGAGTTAAGTACATACAAGCTTACAAAAACAAAAATTACTAAGCTTAAATACCAAAATTTCTTAATTAATTGAAGCATGGTTGAGTTTAAAATTTCTAGTTAATTTTACTTTTGTTAATTAAAAATGGTCTAACGAATTTAAAACGTAAGACCATTTTATCAATAGTTTGTGTATCAATTATACCTTATTGTGAAAATTACTTACCCAACTTCACTTTTAAATTGCTATCCAAAGCCTCTAAAAATTCTTCGGTATATAAATAATGTTCGCCATGATTTACTTTATTACCATGAATACAAACAGCCAAATCTTTCGTCATTTTACCACTTTCAACAGTTTCTATACAAACTGCTTCTAAAGCATGACAAAAATCTATTAATTCCTGATTACCATCTAACTTACCTCTAAATTCTAAACCTCTTGTCCAAGCAAAAATGGATGCAATTGGGTTTGTACTTGTTGGTTTTCCTTTTTGATGCTCTCTGTAGTGGCGAGTAACTGTGCCATGTGCAGCTTCTGCTTCCATTACTTTACCATCTGGAGTAACTAAAGTACTTGTCATTAAACCTAAGCTTCCAAAGCCTTGTGCTACTGTATCACTTTGTACATCGCCATCATAGTTTTTACAAGCCCATACAAAATTACCATTCCATTTTAAAGCACTAGCCACCATATCATCAATTAAACGATGCTCGTAAGTAATACCAGCTTCTTGGTAGGCTGCTTTAAATTCGTTTTGATAAATTTCTTCAAAAATATCTTTAAATCTTCCGTCGTATTTTTTAA
>JBMLOR010000162.1:0-5150 GCA_049242865.1 Chitinophagaceae bacterium
TTTTATCAAACATGTAATGTTTACAGAACCTTTGCATCTGGAGAAGTGAGAGGTGATTTTAAAGAAATGAAATGGCAGGTTAGATTTAAAACTTCAGGCAACTCAATTCAACAATATTTTGAAAAAGATGGATTTCCTGCTACAAGTTTTAAGCTTAATGAAACATTTGAAGTTGTTGAATGCAAGAAAGTTGAGGATTATAAATATGTATATTTCATAAATAACACA
The DNA here is from genome assembly GCA_049242865.1 of Chitinophagaceae bacterium. Classification (GTDB taxonomy): domain Bacteria; phylum Bacteroidota; class Bacteroidia; order Chitinophagales; family Chitinophagaceae; genus CAIVPM01. The sequence goes on from JBMLOR010000162.1 coordinate 229, forward strand.
ACAGCTATATTTTTTAATTCAAAATCTCCTACAACAATTACAATTACAAAAGATGGTGGCAAAACTTTTATAGAGTATGCTACTTATGACTCATACTATAAAAAGTTCCAATGAAACTAAAAATTTTATTTTTTCTATCTTTTGGTTTGGTATGTTTTATTTTGCCATTAAAAGCCCAAAAAAAATGTATTAGTGGAGATTGTTATAATGGGCATGGAGTAGTACTAAAACAAAATGGCGATTCTATTATTAGCGATTTTGTAAATGGCAAGGTAACAAATCAAGTATTAGTTGCTAGTAAAAACAATCATGTTTATCGCCTTACAAGTGTAAGCAACACAAAATGGTATCTTGAAAAAAGTGGGGACTCTTTACGTATTGGAAAAGGTGCAGTGATAAACCAAGTGTTTGTTGTTGATAGTACACACCCAATTTATTTTCTAAGCAAAAAAGGTGATTTGCTTTCACAATTAAATAATAGAATAATTCATTTCGAAAGTGATGGTTTCATTAGGGCTTATGAGAATCGAAACAATGATGAATCTAGCAGATTTGTGATAACAAGTAATAGCATGGATTACTTATTTCAAAACTACGAAAACAATAAAGCAGTTAATGGCTTTTTATTTATCTCAAGCACTAACAGGTTTATACATTTTAAAAATGTAGATAATAAATATGAATTTTATAATGACAAAGACAAGCAAATCTTTGATGCTAAATATAAGTCTTTGAATAGCTTTTCATTAGGTGGATTTGATGAATACTATTTCGATAATTTTACTAAGCAAAGAACTATTAGTAGTTTAGAACAATACATTACTAAACTCAAAAACACTTTATTAAAGCCACTCGACGACTTTAATAAAGTGGTAGAACATGCAAAAAAAGAATACATAAATTTTAAGCTACAACCAGAACCAATTCAAGAATTTAGTAAGCAAATTACTATTACTTTGACTTACCAAGAATGGATAAATGAAATGCAAAAAGAAGTACAGTATCTATGTAAAACAGAGTTTGCAAAAGCTTATAATGACTTTTTGGATGAGGATAAAATATTTTCTTTTATGCCCAAGGATTTTGAAATTTTTTACAACATTACTAGAGATGGAAATAATAAAATAATTGGATTGGGAGAGTTGAGTAGTAATAATAAAATTTCATTTCTAGTGCCTGCATTTAAAAAAGCATTTAGCAATATTACAAGTGAAAAAACTATCTATGTTACTAACGCCAAATACAATCATTTTGATTTAAAAACTATGAAAGAATTTGGTTTTAAATTTAAACTTGAAAGATAATTAATTTGGAAAGTGATTTTTAAAATCTAAGTTTTAAAATTTTCAAACTAAACCTTTGGAAAATCTAAGAGGCTGTTTTTAATACAGTCTCTTTTTTATTTTATGAATATTATACACGCTGTATTTAATTGTTAAAACAGTAAACTTTCTATCTTTACATATTATTGTTTGTATATGAATAATTCAGAAAAAGAATTTATGAAGGAAGCTATAAAGCTTTCTGTTGATAATGTGATACAAGGAAAAGGTGGACCCTTTGGTGCTGTTGTTGTAAAAGATGGAAAAATAATTGCTCGTGGTGCAAATAGTGTAACTTCATTAAACGACCCAACTGCTCATGCAGAAGTTATGGCAATTAGAGAAGCCTGTAAAACTCTCAATACTTTTCAATTAAATGGATGTGAAATTTATACAAGTTGTGAACCTTGCCCTATGTGTTTAGGTGCTATTTATTGGGCACGCCCAGATAAATTGTTTTATGCCAATACTAAGCAAGATGCTGCTGCTATTGAGTTTGATGATAATTTTATTTATGAAGAAATTGCTAAACCCATTCACGAAAGAAAATTATTTACACAGCAATTAATGCGTAACGAAGCCCTAGAAGCTTTTAATAAATGGAAAGAAAGTAATATTAAATTGGAATATTGATGCTTGAATTTATTTTAAACAATCAACTTGTAAAAACTGATAAACAGGCAGGTAGTACTATGCTTGATTTTGTTAGGTATCATAAAAGATTAACAGGTACAAAAATTGGTTGCCGAGAAGGTGATTGTGGGGCTTGTACTGTGCTAGTTGGTGCTTTTGAAAATGGTAAGTTGGTTTATCGTACTAAAACAAGTTGCCTTATGCCTTTAACCAATGCACATGGCAAACACATTGTTACGGTTGAAGGTATTAACCAAAATGAACTAACACCTGTGCAACAAGCAATGATTGATTGTAATGGAAGTCAGTGTGGGTTTTGTACAATTGGTTTTGTAATGAGTTTAACAGGCTTTACTATCAATCAGCAATGCCATACTTTTAACGATGCCATTAAAAGCATTGATGGTAATATTTGTAGGTGCACTGGTTATAAAGCCATTGAAAAAGCTGCAGCCATTTTGGTTGAGAATATGCAGCAAAAACCCACTGAACATTCAATGGAATGGCTTGTAAGCAACAACTATATTCCTCAATATTTTTTAGGTATTGAAGCAAGGTTGAAAGAAATTGAGCGACATCAAAAAGTAGACAAGTTAAATGCTTTGTATATTGGTGGTGCTACAGATTTAAATGTCCAAAAACACCATACAGTTAAAAAAGCTGCAGTTCAAAATTTGTACGACGATAGTAATTTAAAAAATATTGATAGAGTAGGAGATGAAGTTTATGTAGGTGCTTCGGTTACGGTTACTCAATTTGCTGAAAGTGCTTTAATACAAAGCATTTTTCCAGATATTGATAGCCATATAAAATTAATATCTTCAACACCTATTCGTAATATGGCAACATTGGCTGGCAACTTTGTTAATGCTTCGCCAATTGGTGATATGACTGCTTATTTCTTAGCTTTGGATGCTTCGATTATTTTCAATTCAAAACGAAAAATTAAGCTGAAAGATTTTTATAAAGGCTATAAACAATTAGATAAAACTGTTGATGAAATTATTGAGCAAATCGTTTTCACTATTCCATCATCAACATCATTTTTTGGATTTGAAAAAGTTTGCAAAAGAACACATTTAGACATAGCTACTGTTAACAGTGCTTGTTTAATTGATATTGATGACAATAATACCATTAAGCAAATTCATTTAAGTGCAGGTGGCGTATTTGCTTATCCAAAATACTTAACCAATACTTGTAGTTTTTTATTGAACAAAACAATTACCAACGAAGTATTGCAAGAAGCTATAACCATTATGCATCAAGAGGTTTCGCCCATTAGCGATGCAAGAGGAACTGCTGATTATAAACGTCTTTTGTTAAGACAATTATTTTTAGCTCACTTTGATAAAATGAGTATAAACATAGATTTTATTGTAAACTAATTTTCCTTTAAACATTGAATAATACTAGTCAACATAACAATTTCATTGGTCCCGATTTTATCAATCACGTTTCAGGAAAATCTATTTATGTAGATGATATTCCTGTAATGGAAGGAACTGTATTTGTAAAAATATTTGATGCCTCTATTGCCCATGCAAAAATCAAAAGCATTGATTTTACTGAGGCTGAGCAGCTAGAAGGTATTGTAAAAATATTTTCACCAAAAGATATTCCAGGTGAAAATCAAATTGGTGGAATAATTCCTGATGAACCTTTATTAGCTGATGGTGAAGTGCATTTTTGGGGTCAACCCATTTTACTAATTGCTGCTGAAAATGAAGATGCTGCTGAAGAAGCTTATCATAAAATAAAGATTGAATATGAGCCTTTGGAAGTTATCACCAATCCTCGTATTGCTTTTTCAAAAGGCAAGTTATTATCGCCATCAAGAAAATTTGTTTTAGGCAATAGCAACGATACTTTTAAACAATGCAAATATGTTTTTGAAGGCACTACAGAAAGTAATGGTCAAGAGCATTTGTATTTAGAAACACAAGGAGCTTATGCCATTCCAACAGAATTTAATAGTGTAAAAATATACTCATCTACACAAGGGCCAACAGCAGTTCAAAAAACGGCTGCAAGAGTTTTAGGTGTTGGAATGAATAATGTTGAAGTTGATGTAACTCGCTTGGGTGGTGGTTTTGGTGGTAAAGAGGATCAAGCAAGTACTTATGGTACAATAGCTGCATTGGTTGCTTTTGTATTAAAACGCCCAGCAAAATGTGTGTTGAATAGAATGGAAGATATGAGAATGACAGGCAAGCGAAATCCTTATAGCAGCGATTTTAAAATTGGCTTGGATGATGATTATAAAATACAAGCTTATGAAGTTACTTTTTATCAAAATGGTGGGGCTGCAGCAGACTTGTCTCCAGCAATTTTAGAAAGAACTTTATTTCATTGTACCAATAGTTATTTTATTCCTAATGTTACAGCAACAGCTCATAGTTGCAAAACTAATCTTCCTCCCAACACTGCTTTTAGAGGGTTTGGCGGACCACAAGGAATGTTTGTAATAGAGGCTGCTATTGATTTTGCAGCTAAACAATTAAATGTTGATGCAAGTTTTGTTCAACAAAAAAACTTACTTCAAAATAATGATGAGTTTCCTTATGGACAAGTAATTGAAAACTGTGAAGCCGAAAATTGCTTTAGCAAGGTCATCGAAAAAGTTAATCTATCATCCTTAAAAAAGGAAATAGAAAACTTTAATCAAAACAATAAGTTTAAAAAGAAAGGTTATTCATTAATGCCTATTTGTTTTGGTATTTCATTTACCAATACAATGCTCAATCAAGCTCGTTCGTTGGTGCATGTTTATAGTGATGGTACTGTGGGTGTAAGTACAGGTGGTGTTGAAATGGGACAAGGTTTAAACCCCAAAATGATTCAGGTTTCAGCTAAAGCATTTGGTATTTCAACATCAAAAATAAAATTAGAAACTACCAATACAACACGTGTAGCCAACACATCTCCAAGTGCTGCAAGTGCTACAGCTGACTTAAATGGAAAAGC
>JBMLOR010000162.1:5250-20394 GCA_049242865.1 Chitinophagaceae bacterium
GGTCATCCATTTGCATATCATGTGTACGGAACAGCTGTAACTGTTGTAACTGTTGATTGCTTAAGAGGAACGTATGAAATTGATTATGTAAAAGCTTGTCACGATGTGGGTGCAAGTATGAATAAAGGAATTGATTTAGGTCAGTTAGAAGGTGGGCTTGTGCAAGGCATTGGTTGGATGACCATGGAAGAGGTGGTGTATAATGAACATGGAAAATTATTGAGTAACGCTTTGAGTACTTATAAAATTCCTGACATTTATAGTATACCAAAAGAAATTGATATTGAGTTTTTAGATACAGATAATGATAACCTAGCAATACTTAAAAGTAAAGCAGTAGGTGAACCTCCATTAATGTATGGAATAGGAAGTTACTTTGCTATACGCAACGCTGTATTGGCTTTCAACCCAAAATCAACTATCACCTACAACGCTCCAATAACACCTGAAAAAGTGTTGATGGGTTTGTATAACAATTTATAAAGCACTGAAGCTATAACCTTTTTGGCTAAAATATGTAAGTGTTTTGGGCAATGCAATTTTTAAACGATCAAATGCTTTTTCACTATCGTGAAAAACTATGATACTTCCTGCTGAAGCATGTAGTAATACATTTTCAGCACAATGTTGTGGTGTAATATTGTTGTCAAAATCTCCACTTAAAACATCCCACATAATCACTTGCAAATTCAGTTGTTGCTGTATAAATTTTGCTTGAAAACTAGTACATCTTCCATAAGGTGGTCTAAATAAATTACTTGTAATATGTTTTTTTGCTTCTATAATATTATCAAAATAATCCTTGTCTTTAGTTTTAAACCCATTTAAGTGATTGTGTGTATGGTTGCCTACGCTGTGATTATTCAATTTAATTTGATTAAATACTTCGGGATATAACAATACATTTTTTCCAATACAAAAAAAAGTTGCAAAAGCATCAAATTGTTTTAATAGGTTTAAAACAAAAGGAGTAATTGATGGATGAGGTCCATCATCGAATGTTAGATATAATTTTTTTTCGTTTGTTGGCTTATTCCAAACTCTTTTTGGATAAACCTTTTTGAGCAGATATGGTGTTTTTATAAAATACATACACAATTGCAAAATAATACTTATTATAACAGTAACGAATAATTAAATTGGTTATTTATTTAATTATGTAGAGATAAATTATGATTAATATCATGTTGTAACCTTATTAATGTCATAATTTAAAATTTAAGCAGGTTTTAGCTTTGTACTACAATAAAATAATTATTATGAACAATATTTTAGTACCAATTGATTTTTCAAAAACATCTGATAATGCAGTTGATTATGCAATTGAATTTGCAAATCAAACCAAAAGTAAATTAATAGTGCTATTGCATGTTATACAGCCAATTGTTGTAACAGATGCACTTTATACTTTTTCTACAGAAGAATTAGTAGTTTATAAAAATGATATTGAAATTAAGTTACAAGCTTATGCTTTAAAAATTAAGCAAGAATGCAATTGTAGTGTAGAGATTTTAACTGAACTAGGGGCAGGAAATTTAGAATTTGAAGTAGCTAATTGTTGTAGTAAAAAAGAAATATCTTTTGTAATAATGGGAATTACAGGGGCTAATGAATTAGAGGCTAAACTTATAGGCAGCAATACATTGAGTGTTTCTGAAAAAATAGATATTCCATTAATTATAATACCAAAGCATTATGAATTTAAACATATTTCAAAAGTATTATTACTCACAGATTATTTAAATATTAAAGACAGTTTGCCTACTGAAAAGTTGATAAGTTTACTTGATGCAATTAATCCAATAATTGATGTTTTACATATTGAGGATTCACCAAGAATAGAATCATTTGAAGCAAGCTTAGAAAGGTTTGAATTGAGTAATTTGCTCAAAAAATATGCTCCATCTTTTAAAAATTCGTATAACAACGATTTTGTTATTGCTGTTAACGAAATGGTTATTGAAAATAATTATCAGTTATTAATTTGTATTTCAAAGCAAAAAAATTGGTTACAAAAATTACTAGGTAAAAGTCATACACATCAATTGGCTTTTCATACTAAGGTTCCGTTACTGATTTTGCATAAATAGCATAGAAGATTAATGTTGCAAATTAATCAAGTCCAGAAATATGAGCTAGTTTAGTTTTTTCTAGTAAAATAATTTTTTTGTTTTCGAGATGTATTAATTTCTCTTTCTTAAACTCTGATAATAATCTAATGGTAGTTTCTGTTGAAGTTCCTACAAAATCTGCAATTTCTTCTCTAGTAAAATTGTAATTTATTGAATGGTCGTATTGGTTTGTACCGTAGGTGGCATTAAAAAATAATAAAGCTTCGGCCATTCTTTCTCTTACACTTTTTTGGGCAAGCGATGTAATTTGATCTTCAGCTTTTTTTAAATTATCTGCTAAAAGTTTCATCAATTCAAAACTTAATTTTGAGTTTTCTTTTAGCATGTCTAAAAATTTTTCTTTAGGCACAAAACAAACCGAGCAATCTTCTAAAGCAAGAGCACTGCAATGGTATTTTTCGTTTGATAATAAAGCTCTGTAACCTACAACATCACCATCTTTCAAAAGTCGTAATATTTGTTCTTTTCCTGAATTACCTTGTGTTGTAAGTTTTACTTTTCCATGGTTAATACAATATAATCCTTGAGGATAGCCATTTTCACTAAATATATATTGCCCTTTTTTATACTTACTACAAGCTTTTATTTCGTTGAGAGATAGTGTTTCTTCAACATTAAATCCCTTAAAAATGCTATGTATTTTGGCATTGCAGTTTTGGCAGCTAACATCAAGCAACAATTCTTTTCTCATAAACGTGGGTTCAAAAATTTCAGCTAAGTTATTGATTTTTAATCTTTTTTTCTGAGAAAGTTTTTATTTTCATCAATAAATTATAATGGTAGCCAATATAATTTTATGGCAATTTAATTGTTTTGTTGGGTGAAATTATTTGATATCTCGAATTTCATTTTTAAGCTTAGTAACAACTTGCATCATAATTTCTTCCAACTGCTCAATCATTTGTTGTAATGTAATCATTGACTGTTGCGATGCATCAAAAACTTCTATTTGCCTGATTAGTTTTTTTAAACTGATAATAGATAAGTTATCGATTGATGGTTTTAGTTTGTGTGCTAGTTTATTTACTAACTCAATGTTACTGTTTGCAAAAGCCTCTTTTATTTCTGATACAGTTTTTGGAGCTATATCTAAAAATAAGTGTATCATTTTTTCTATGAAAGCTAAATTGCCTTTACTAATTTCTTTTAAGGTGGTTAAATTGTACAACGACTCTGTTGGTTGAGTTGTATTGCTAGTATTTGCATTAGTAATTGTTTTAATATTTTTTGCTATGCAACTAATAAATTCCTCCTCTTTAAATGGTTTGGTAATAAAATCGTTCATGCCCGCCAATAAACACTTTTCTTTTTCACCTTTTACTACATTAGCAGTTAGTGCAATTACAGGAATGTTTATTCCAAGATTTCTAATGGCTTTAGTTGCTTCATATCCATTTAAAACAGGCATTTGAACATCCATCAAAATTAAAGTAGGGTTATCATTTTTAGCAGCACTTAACGCCTCTTGTCCATTAGCAACTTCAATAACTTTAGCGTCATAGTTTTCTAAGATAGTACGTGCAACAAGTCTGTTCATTTCATTATCATCAGCTACTATAATTAAAGACCCAGCAATAAGATTAGGTTCTTGTGAAGGAGTTTCATTTAATAAAGCTGCTATTTGACCTTTTTTAAAGGGTAAAATAAACGAAACTGTTGTGCCAATATTTTTTTCACTTTCAACATGTATATCACCGCCCATCAGATTAATTAACTCTTTACAAATACTCATACCTAAGCCAGTACCACCATATTTTCTTGAAATAGATTCATACTCTTGGCTAAATTTATCGAAAAGCATGTGAATAAAATTGGTGTCAATACCAATACCTGAGTCAATTACAGAAAATTTAATTTTTTGATTGTTGTTTGTGTTTTCAAGTACTTCAATTTTTAATTGAACTCTACCTTTTTCTGTGAATTTAATGGCATTACTAATTAGGTTAAGTAAAATTTGGTTTAGTCTATATGGGTCTCCAATAAGCACTTCAAAAACTGAATCATCAAAGTATGCAACATTAAGTTCTAGCCCTTTTTCCTCAGCTTTGTACAAGTGCATTTGAATGGTTTGTTGTACAGTTTTTTTAAGGTCGAATTCAATATTTTCTATACTCAATTTTCCTGCTTCAATTTTAGATAAATCTAAAATATCATTGATGATGTATAAAAGATTTTCTGAGGCGTTATTAATGGTTTTTACAAAAAATTGTTGTTTTTCTGTAAGTGTTGTTTTGGCAAGTTGGTTTCCAATTCCCATAATAGCATTCATGGGCGTTCTTATTTCGTGGCTCATGTTGGCTAAGAAGGTTTCTTTAGTTTTTGCTAATTTCTCAGCTTCTTCTCTCGATTGGATAAGTTCTTTCTCTAGTTTTTTTTGTTTAGAAATGTCTAAACAAATAATTACAGAACCTTTAATTTTTCCATTAGCTTCATACTGAGGTGCTGAGCTTATAAGCCACCAAGCTTGTTTGCCATTTACAAAAGTTTCTATTTCATAAGAATCATTAATGGTTGAAGTTGGCTTGTCGGAAGATTGACTATTCAAAAAGCTATCAGGCTTTTTGCCAATTAGGTTACTTTCATTAAGCCCGGTCATTTTCTGAATTCGTTGATTTACAAATTCAATAATCCCTTTTTTGTCTAGTTCCATTAGGCCTAAGTTCATATTGGCAATGATGCTTCTATATTTTTCTTCATTAATTTTTAAAGCTTCTTCTGATTTTTTTCTTTCAGTTATATCAATTCCATATCCAATTACAAGCTTTACTTCATCATTTTCATCAATTACAGGAAACCATCTTCTTAAAATAAACTCTTCTTCGCCTTTTGTAGTTATTGATTTTTCTTCCCACTCCATAGCTGTTTTGTTAGAAATTACTTTAGAAAATAGTTCACTTCTTGTTTTAGCAATACTTAATGGTTTGTTTTTTTCTTTACAATAATCTTCATCTGTTTTACCAATTATCCAATTTCGAACTTCATTGTTTTTAATTGCTTTAGGATTTACAAAAAGATATTCATGCTTACTATTAAATACTGCAATATCAGCAGGCATATTATTTAAAATATCTTCATAAAATTTCCTTTGTTTTTCGAGCTTTTCTTCAATCAATTTTCTTTCCGTAATATTTCTGCCATAAATATTTATATAACCTTCATTTGGCATTGGAATGCAAGCGAGTGAATAGGTTAAGTTGTTTGAGATAGCCTCAATTACAAGACGTTCGCCAGTTTTTTGTATATCTGTTGCTATATGCTTTAAAAAAAGATCAATTCTCCATTGTTTGTTTTCATACTCAAAGAAATCTAATAATGCTGCTGCTGGATTGTTTTTTAAAATTTCTCCTTCAAAATTAATCCTTATTAAAGGGTCTGGATTTTGCATTGGAAACAATGCTATGTCGTGTATTTCTTTGTTTTTAAGGTTTAAAGTTTGTTTTTGATCATTTATGGTGTTTACAAGTTTTTTTAAATCATTATTACTTATTTCTTGTGTTTGTAGCAAGTGTAATAAATCAATTAAAGGATCATGGTGGGCAAAATCTTTGATTTTTAGATTGTTATTTAAAACATCTTCCATAGATACCAACCAAGGTGATCCTATAAAAAGTAGAGTATTTGATTGTGGTAAAAACTCAAATTGACCTCTGAATTTAATTTTAATTATTTTATGTTCTAAAATAATTAGTTGGTTGGTGAAGTTTTTTATGTCTTCGAAACTTGATAAATCAAATATTGGCCTTAAAACTAAAAAATGATTATTGAGATAATCATTTTTATGTATTTTAAATAATTTACTGCTAGAATCTCCACAATTATCAATACAAAGTTTTTCGTTTATGGTTAAATAAAAAGGGAATAATCGATTGATTTGAGACTCACTTAATTGAAAATTAAAATTCATATTTACCAAGCTACTTTAAAAATTTCGTGGCTGCTACCTGTATCTCTTGTTTGTACAAGTGAAATAGTAACATCTGTTTCATACAGTTTTCCTAAGCCACTTAATAAGCCTCTAACAAACTCTTGTAAACCTTCTCTTTTTGAGTGATAATGAATTAATATGTCGCTTTCATTAATGTTGGAGGTTTTGAATTCTGGTGGTGTAAGTTTTGGATACATCAACATAATTCTATTATGAAACATTGGCAAATTAACTAAAAATTCTTTCAAGTTGCTTCCTCCGGCCTGCATTAATCCACCATATTTTTCTTTTCCTGTTTTTAAAATCCAATATTCACCAAATACAAATAAAACTTCGCCAACGGTTATTCCAAGAACTTCAGATGCAGCTATTGCTAGTTTATAAGTTATGGCATCGTCGTAAGGTTCGTTACTAAGAAAAAAGTCTACATCAACGCCACTTTTTTCTTTAACTTCTTGCCATTTTTCTTCACCAAAGTTTTCTGTAACTAAATCTTCTATTGCTTTGTTTACAATTCCGTACATATTAATTATTTTTCGTAAAATGATGTTATAGTCATTGTTTGATTGTGTAATTGACATTTTCCACCTTCATTAAAGGGGGATAATTCGCCATAAGAATAAAAACCTGAAAGCACTGTTTTGTTTTTGTACGTATTGCTAACTGCTTTTACTTCTTCGCTTACTTTATTGCCTAATATTAGTTTTCGGCCTACACAACTAATCAGTAGTGAATACGTTGGAAGCTCAATTTTATCAGTTGCAAATGCAGCTGCATAGCTTGCTGCATTGGTAATTTTACTAAAGTTGGCTTTCATAAATCGTATTTGCGAACCTTCTGGGATATCTCCTGCAAATGTCATGGTTTTATTTACTTCATCTATCGATAAAATAGTTCTAACAACAGGTCTTTCTGCACCTGGTATAACCACTGAAAGTGGGAATAAAAGTGCTGAGCCTGGTAAATTTTTGCTTTCGTCGCCTAAATACTTTTTGTAAGTTTCTAATGCATTTTGGTTTTCGAACTCTTCGAGTACATTTTTTTGAGATTTAGTAACTGTTTTTTCTAGTCCAAAAACATCCCAACCACCCTGAGAACCATGATTTACCACTAAACTATTGCCATAAAAGCCAATGGCAACTATTTGGCCTTCTTTTGCATGATTATTTAAACCAACTAACGTAGAAACAAAATTTGCACCATCGCCAGCTAAACCACCTGTAATGATTACTTTTCTATCAACATGTTTGTACAAACCATTAATTAATTCGCTGCCATTTACTTTGCTACCATCTGAAATTAGTAATATGTATTGTAAGTTTTCTTTTTGTAGGTTTTTGGCAAGTGTTATTGCTGCCCCTTCGGTAGTTTTATAGTCGTCGATGTTAACAATACTAGTGAAAATTTCTGTTTTTTCGAATTCTAGAGCAGTTACAACTATAGAATTGTCGAGTACATCTTCTTGTAAAATTTCACCTGCCGTACTGCATAATACTATTTCAGCGTTTGGAAACTTTGATTTTATATTTAAGAAAGTGCTTTCTTTTAGTAAATGATTTTTTGAGCCAAATGTTAATACTAGGTTTGTGTTATTTTCATTAATAGTTGCATCTGTTACCTTAGTAAATTGATTATCAAAGAGTTGATAGTTACAAACCTTCATGAATTTTTTATAATAGGCATCAAAAAGAAAACCAGTATTTAATTATTTGATATTCAGCTAGTTATAAAATTAGAAAAGACTTAAGATTTCATTTTTTGGACTTTTTTTCCATTTTTCGGAATTAAATTTATATTTCACCATCTTGAATCATTTTATAAATAGTACTTTTTCCTATATCTAAAATTTTTGCTGTTTGTATTACATCGTCGTTATTTTTTGATAAATAGTGTTTTATAATATCGCAAGTATGTTGGCGTAAAGTTTTAGTTTCGGTAAAAAATATATTTTCTTTTTGTGTATGTGTAAATGTGATATCATCTTCTTTTATTTCATTATTATCACACATTACAGCTGCTAATTCAATAATTGCTTTTATTTCTCTCACATTTCCAGGAAAAAAATAACCCATTAGCTTTTGTTTGGCTTTTTCTGAGATGGTTATGTTGCCTAGATTATTTTCTTTGGCAAAGTTATCAACGAAATATTTGGCTAAAATTAAAATGTCGTTTCCTCTGTCTCTCAAAGGAGGTAATTCAATTGGTAGGCCTAAGATTCTGAAATATAAATCTTCTCTAAAATTGCCTTTTTTTACTTCTTCTACTAAATTTTTGTGTGTAGCAACAATAATTCTAACATCTAATTTTACTTTTTCGTTGCCGCCAATTCTTACTAATTCTCTTTCTTGTAAAACTCTTAAAAGCTTTGATTGAATGTTAAGGTCCATTTCGGCAATTTCGTCTAAAAAAATAGTTCCTCCTGCAGCCTCTTCAAACTTTCCAATTTTACGTGCAATAGCACCTGTAAATGCACCTTTTTCGTGACCAAACAATTCGCTTTCTACCAATTCTTTTGGTATAGCAGCCATGTTAATAGCTACAAAATTTTTCTTTTTTCTGTCAGAATTATAATGTATGGCTTTTGCTACTACTTCTTTACCTGTGCCTGTTTCACCTGTAATCGAAACGTTTATGTTGGTTTTAATTGCTTTTTCAAGTAAGTTAAAAATTTTTTGCAGTTGTGGGCTTTGACCAATGAATGTTTTTTGAAAAGAGTATTTCTGTCCCAATTCTTCACGCAAAATTTCTACCTCTTGTTTCAGTGATTGGTTTTCTCGTATTCTGATGATACTGTTCCATAAAAAATCTTTGGTATTGTCGTCTTTAACTATATAGTCGTTTACACCAAGTTTTAAAAGATTTACAGCTGTTGAAATTTCTTCTTGTCCGCTAATTACAATTACAGGCACAGTGGGCAAAACCTCTCTAATTTTTTTAAATAATTTGTCGCCCGACATATCGGGCAACGAAAAATCAATTGTAATAAGATTAGGTTTTTGTGCTAAATTATCAATACAAGCCTTTGCATTTTCGAATTTGGTGACCTTATAATCAGGATTAAGTTCTAAATGATATTTTAATATTTCACCATACCAAACATCGTCTTCCACTATAAATATATTATAGGCTTCGTTTACGTTTTTTTTCATTGTTGTGATAATGAGTAGTTGTGGTAAAAGTAAAGATTTTGGATTATTTACAAAAAAAAGGAGAGGAACTCTGCAAAATGGAAGTAAAGGTATTCAAAATAATATAGGAAAAATTACAAAAATTGGAAAAAATCTATAAAATAGAATTTATTTCTTGAATCTTTAATTTTAAAATTGTTGATAATCAAATAGTTATTGAATTGGCACGATACTTAAAGACTAGAAAATGTAAAAATAAGAAAATAATGAAGCCTTATTCAAATTTTGATTTTGCGTTTGTAGTTCCTTGCTACAATGAAGAAACTAGATTACCATTTAAACATTTCCTTGATTTTTCATTACAAAACCAAAACGTATTAATTTGTTTTGTAAATGATGGAAGTAAAGATAACACTTTAAAAGTGTTACATAATTTAGAAAATGCAGCAGGAGGTAATGTAATAGTGTATGACATGCCAAAAAATGGAGGCAAAGCAGAAGCTGTTAGAAATGGAATGTTGTTTGTACATCAAAACTACTCCGTAAAACAAATTGGTTTTTTAGATGCCGATTTAGCTACTAGTCCGGATGAGTTTTTACAAATGGCAGCATTTAAACAGCATCATCCACAATTTGGGGCAATAGTTGGCAGCAGAATTGTAAGATTAGGGGCCAATATACAAAGAGATGATAATCGTACATTTTTTAGTGCAATTATAAAAAAAGCAATAAAGTTTATTTTAAAAACACCTTTTCAAGACACACAGTGTGGTGCAAAAATGTTTGACAGACATTTAGTTCCTTTTTTATTTAGTAAACCATTTTTATCGCCTTGGTTATTTGATGTTGAAATATTTTTAAGACTTCAACAAAAATTTGGAAAAACTACATTGCAAAAAGGTGTGTTAGAATTTCCTTTAATGCAATGGACAGAAGTTGGCGGTTCAAAACTTACGCTAAAGCATACCATTAAAATTCCTTTACAGCTTAGTCATTTGTTTTTTCATTACAAACTAGCCTAATAAAATTTAATTTAATCTGTAACCATATCAATAAATTTTATGAAAAAAATAATACAATGTATAATTTTAAATTTAATCGCTACAATTTGTATTGCACAATACAAATATTTGGGAACCTTTACATCTGATGGTAAACCAAATTATCTAGTAGCAAATGATGTTGTAACTAGTTCTACAATGCAGCTTATACAAATGGCTTTACCTGAAGGAAAACCAGTGCCAATTTATAACCCACAATATATTTATAGTGGTTATACTTCTGATATTTTATTAAAAGATTCTGCCGAAGTGTGGGTAACATTTGTAGACGAAGGTGCAGGCTATAAAAATGTGTTAGGATTTTATACCTATAATTTAAACAATCCATTAACTACAGTTCCTCCCGATAGCGTTATCACTATTATATTCCCTAATGTATCAAAAATGGGCTCAGGGGGTAGTTTAGTTGCAGGCAATAAAGTTAAATTGGGTAATTTTTCTCCAAACACAGGAATTGGATTTTTGCTTATTGCTGATGGTTGGAGAAATGGGGCTGTAACAAATGGTAATTGGAAAGTATACTCTAATTCAAGTTTTAATCCAGAAACAAATGCAGCAAAAAAGCAACACAATGCTCTCCTCACAGATCCAGAAAATAATAGAATTATACTAGGATTTGAAGATATTAGACGAGACTATAGCAGCTGCGATAACGACTTTAATGATGCATTGTTTTACATAACTGCTAGCCCATACACTGCAATCATAACAGAAAATATGGCACCAATAGATACTTCTTCTACAACAGTTACTTCTGGCAACGAGGGTGGTTTAGAAAGTAATGGAAGGTTAGCCAATAAAATTGCTACACAAATGTTTAAAAGGCAAGTAAACAGTACAGCAAACTTAACATTAAAAAAATATCAAAAGAAAGTAGACAATATTGTTATTGATGGATTTTCTGGTGCATTAAAAGATTATTTGCCAACAACAGGTGTTAATGGCACAGAAGAGGCTTTTGAGTCAACACCAAAAGACTTACTAAACATTACTAATGCTAAAGATATTTATTCGCTTGACTATTATTTGGGTAACAAACGAGTAAATGCTGCCTTAGTTACACATACACAAAATAATGTCTATGATCATTCTAAGTATATATGTGATAGATTAAATGGTTCAACATTAATTGATGTTAGACTAATGTATTTAGATGAATTTAAACTCATAAATACTACTTTAAAAAGAGCCAATGGTGAAGTTGAGTATGCACTTACATTTTCTGCGAAAGTTAGTGATACAACCTATTCAATTTACAGCATTTGGAATGTTGATCAATATCCTACTGGTGAATATTTAAATTTTCAAATTTGGGGAAGCTCCATAGCTCAAACTTATAATACTGCTAGCAATATTATAAATAAACTAAGAATGCAAAAAACAGTAATTTCAAATAATGAATTAACTGTATTGCCAAAAGTGTTTATTAAAAAAGGAGTTTATAAAAATGGCAAATACTATTTAAATGTTGTAAACAAATCGGGAGTTAAACAAATTAATTTGAAATCTAATTATAGAAGAACAGAAACGGATGTATTTAATAATTATAATTCTGTTTTAAATTTAACAGGAAAACAAGAAGAGTTACTTGAAGTGAACATTGGTGGAATTTTTGATGCTGGAGTGAGCATTTCTCAAACTGGAATTTCACAAACCGACAATTTGTATTTAGCAGATGGTGCTTGGGGAATTGATTATGACGATAAATTATCGAATCAAATAGATTTTAAATCATTCTCTGCTGATATAAAAGCTAACAACGAAAACACATTTTATTTAGAGAGAAATATTGCTGTAAAAGGCAGTAACAAAGGTACTTTTAATGTGTTTAGAAGCTTAATGCCTGGTAATGGTTTTGCTGACTTAAGTTCTTTTAAAAAACTATCATTTGAGTTAGAAACTGAAAGTGAAATTGAAGTAATAATTGTAGAACATAATTTGTTAGATTGGAATAAAAGAAAACGTTACAGTATTAAAGCTAATTCTAATACCAAGGCTTATAATATTGATTTGAATTTGTTTGTTGATGAAGATGGAAATAAATTGGATTTAAGAGGGGTAAGGTCTATTGTATTTTCTGTAAAAGGCAATTACAATCAATTTGTAAATTTTAGTTTAAATGTTAAAAATGTAAATTTCAATAACCTTACAAATACATCTGTAAATACTCATGCAATATTGGCTTTTCCAAATCCATGTACAACTACTACAACTTTAAATTTTAAAAGTAATAGCGATGCAGGTATACTAAATATTTCAGATGCTGCTGGCAAAACTGTGATGGTTAAAAATATAAGGTTGATTAATAAAGCCTATAATTTATCAGTTCAAGGGTTATCAAAAGGTGTATATATGATTAATTTTCAATGCAGTAATGGTGAAAAAATTACATCAAAAATTTTAGTTGAATAACAATAAAAAAACTTTCTATTTAAAACCACTGCCATCAAATATTAAAAATTTGGTGGCTTTTTATTACATTCGATATTAAGTGAACACAAATACAGTAAATACTAATCAACACATCAACAGCAACGGTAAAAAATTATTGTTGATTGCTTTATCGTTGGTTTTTATAACACACGGCATTATTATTTATTTTACAATGCCAAAAACTTACGATGCTTTTGTGCATATTTTTTTTGCCGATCATTACAATCGTTTTTGGTTTGAACCTTGGGAATATAGATGGTATACAGGTTTTGTAACAACAAGCTATCCACCATTAGTGCATCAAATGATAGCTTTAATTAGCAAAGTTTTTCCTTTAAAAATTGCATTTTGTATTTATGCAATTTTTATTTACAATGTACTTGTTGTTGGGGTTTATAGGTTTTCAAAGTTGTTTTTTAATAAAACTGTTGCTGGAGTGGCAGCTATAGTTGCTGTTTTGCTTTCTTCGTTAATTGAAACTTTGCACATTTATGGGCAAATGCCTACACTTACAGGTATATCATTTTTACTGAATGCTTTGCCATTTTTGTATCAATATGTATTAAGTAAAAAGCCATTTTACTTAATAATGGCTTTAAGTTTTTTAAGTGTTGTAATTTGCTCACACCACGTTACTGCTATTTTTGGAATGGTATTTTTTATAGCACCAACTATTTTTATGGCAATTGTTGATTCATTGCCTAAAGATGCACATGATAAAAATATTTTTCAATTTAGTTGGAGTATTATAAAACAATTGTTTAGCAAATACAAACAGCTTGTTTTGTTTATTGTATTTGTAATGTTTTTAGCTGTTGTATTAATTTTTCCATATTGGCATTGGAGCAAGTCAGACCCCATTAACCAAGTGTCAATACCTCACGGCTCTAGAGATAATTTTTTAAAAAACACATCGAGTGGTTTAATATTTTTTGTAATTCCATTAGTGTTAGTTTTTGCTTTATTCCCTGCAATTAGTTATGTAATAACAAAATTTAAACGATTTTGGGGTTGGGCTGTTGCATTTTTTATTTGTATTTTATTTGGGAGTGGAGGCACAACACCATTGCCCAAGATCATGTTGGGTGCTAATGCTTTTAATATATTAACTCTGGATAGATTTGGTTTTTGGGCATCTATAATTTCTATTCCTTTTATAGCTTATTTTATTCATTCTTTTATTAACGGTGCAGTTAAAAGTTATTGGACTAAAAAAATAAAAGAAACTGGTCATTTTACCTTAGCAACAATTAGTGCTTTTTCTTATTTGCTTTTCATTCTTTTTATTTTCCATTTAGCAAGTTTTAGACCATTGCAACCCAAAGAAATTGACATACAACCTATAGTTAATTTTTTAAATAGAGATGAACATTTACGTTGGAGATATTTAACATTAGGTTTTGGCGATCAAATGGCTTGGCTTAGTGCAAATACTTTAGCGGCAAGTGTAGATGGTAATTATCATAGTGCACGCCGTTTACCAGAATTAACTACAAGGCCCATCGAAAGGCTCGAAAATGCCAAGTTTAGTGGTAAAGATGGTTTAGCCTCTTTGAATGATTTTTTAACTAAAGCCGAAAAATATAATTTGAGATATGTTTTTAGTAATGATAGGTATTACGACCCACTCTTGTTTTATAATGGATGGAATAGAACCATAAGGCTCGAAAATGGTATTATGATTTGGGAAAGAAATAACATTTCTACCATTAAACCAATCACACCAAAATATTTAAATCCTAAGCTTAAAATTTTATGGGGAGTTTTGCCAGTTTTAAGTTTAGTTATTGCTTTATTACTTACCTTGTTTTATTTAGCTAGGTTAAAAAAATATGATACAGATGAATTTGATGAAACAAATGAAATTCAATATCCTACTAAAATACTAGTTATATCATCTGTTTTACCAGTTGTATTTTTTAGCTCATTTTTAATGTATAGATTGTATGAATTATTACTAGTGAGAGAACAAAAAAATCCTTCAACAACTGTAATAAATTTTTATAACCATCTAGATTTTCAAGAGTTTGAAAAAGCACATAGTTTTTTTAAGAAATCACCTACTTATCCATTAGATCAATATTTATTGGAAAAATCTGTAAGCGATGGGGGGCTGTTGCCATCGTATGCAAAGCTTGATAGTATTAAAACTATTCCATTAACACAAAATGATTCATTTGCAACACAACAAGTATTTACAAGATGGAGAACTGCATTGGGTTATAGAAATATTTTAGATACTTTTAGTTTGGAAAAAGAACACAACAAATGGGTTATTATTCCTAAAAATTTTACATCAGAAATTCCACAAGAACAAGTTAGAGATTACACATTTAATATTTTTAAAAAACAAGGAAAACGTTTTATAAGTAGTTTTCCTACAATAAAAGATGATAGAATAAAAAAGCCTTTTGCTGCTTATAAGCAAGTTAACTTTTGGAATCATGAAAATAAATTTTATATAA
>JBMLOR010000163.1:0-2036 GCA_049242865.1 Chitinophagaceae bacterium
ACGGGTATTTTTTTACCATTTAAAAAAACACTTTTTATGCCTTGAGCATTCGATTTGTTCTGCTGTGAAACTTTAATTTCTAGTCTTTTTTTATTGGGCAGTTGTATTGTTGCATTCTCAATTAATGGAAGACCAAAAACATATTCCCCACTTGCAGGGTTCATTGGATAAAACCCTAGGCAGCTAAATACATACCAAGCACTCATTTGCCCACAATCGTCGTTGCCAACTAAACCATCTGGACCAGTTTTGTACATGCTATCTGCAACCACTTTTAGCCATTTTGCTGCTTTTTCTGGATGACCCAAAGCAGTATACATATAAATGATGTGATGGCTAGGTTCGTTGCCATGTGCATATTGACCAATTAATCCTGTAACATCGGCACTTGTATTTTCTCCATGTAATATACTGGGTGCTGTAAACAGTTCATCTAATTTTCTAATCAGTTTATCTTTTCCTCCAAACAACTCAGCAAAGCCTTGCACATCGTGAGGTACAAAAAAACTATGTTGCCAAGCTGTACCTTCAATATATTGTCCTTCAAAACCATGTTCACTTAATAAAGGGTCAAAGGGTTCTATAAATTTCCCTGCACTATTCTTGCTTCTAAAAAAATCAGTTTTTGCATCAAACAAATTTTTATAGTACATGGCTCGTTGCATAAACAAAGCATAATCATCATGTTTACCTAAAAGTTTGGCAGCTTGTGCAATACACCAATCGTCAAAAGCATATTCTAAAGTAATGGTTACACTCCATCCATGTTTATCTTGTGGTAGGTATTTGTATTTTATGTAATCGGGTGTTCCTCTATCTTTTTGAAAAGCAGATTTACGCATGGCTTCATAAGCCACATTATAATCAAATCCTTTAATGCCTTTTAGCATAGCATCAGTGATTATTGGAATACTATGGTAGCCTGTCATGGTGTTTGCTTCCCAAGTACTAATATCCCAAACAGGCAGTAAGCCATTATCTTTATACAATTGCAACATGCTGTTTATCATGTCTGGCAATCGTTCTGTTTGTGTAATTGTAAACAATGGATTTAAAGCTCTAAATACATCCCACTGACTAAATATGGTGTACTTGTTTTTGCCTAAAGCAAATTTCAATTTTTTGTTGTCGTGGGTTTGATATCTTCCATCAGCATCGCTATGCACAATAGGTGCTAAGCAAGTTCGGTACAATGCAGTATAAAACTTTGTAGCTAGTTCCTTATCGTTGGTATTTATTTTTATTTTTTGTAATTCTTTTTCCCATAATGCTTCAGCCTGTTTGGCAGTGTTTTCAAATGTTACTGCATTGCTTTTATTTAATTCGGCTAAAGCATTATCAGTGTTAGTACTGCTTAAAGAAACCCTTACACCTAAAGGATTTTTTGTGTCAAATTTTAAGACAATTTTTACCAATTTGCCAAAACCCGATGTTGTATTTTTAGCTGTATCGTCAACAAAATAGTAGTCTTTTATAGCACTCGAAAACCTTGCTGCAAAGTATACTTTTTGCCCTTTTGCCCAGCCCGTACTGTAACGATAGCCAATTAAAGTACTGTCGTTTAAAACTTGCAACATACCATCTGTACTTTTATCCCAATTAATTCTAAAACCCATGTCGAAACGTAAATACCCTTGGGGTTGTTGAAAAGTATATTGATGAAAACCTGTTCTTTCATTAGCCGTTAATCTACAATTTACATTATTGTTTAGTAAAACACCATAAAAACCTGGTTTTGCTTTTTCCAAATCGTGTGTAAAGCCAATTTTTATTTTTTCTTTTCTAATTTCAGAAGTGTCTGTTAAAGGCAAAACACTTATATCGCACCAATCGCCAATGCCTGTTCCACTTAAATGAGTATGGCTAAAACCAGCAATGGTTTTGCTGCTGTAATGATAACCTCCACACCAATCCCAACCTTCATCACCATTATCTGGACTAAGCTGCACCATTCCAAAAGGTACAGTTGCACCTGGATACACATGCCCATGCCCACCAGTTCCTAAAAAGGGATCTACAAATTTGGTGAGGGTTTG
>JBMLOR010000164.1:0-4690 GCA_049242865.1 Chitinophagaceae bacterium
TAGCTGATATGGCAACAAGAATTGAAGCTGCTCGTTTGCTTTGTTTAAAAGCTGCATGGGAAAAAGATAATGGCTTAAACTACGATTTAAGCAGTAGTATGGCTAAAGTATTTGCAAGCGAAACTGCCATGTGGGTTACTGTTGAAGCTGTACAAATACATGGTGGCTACGGTTTTGTAAAAGAATATCACGTTGAGCGTTTAATGAGAGATGCAAAAATTACCCAAATTTATGAAGGCACAAGTGAGGTGCAAAGAATTGTAATTGGAAGAAGTATTTTAAAATAGTTTGTATTTTTAAAAATTAGTAGCTTGCTACAAGCCTTATTGTTTTTAAAACAATGAGGCTTTTTTATTAATATTGATGCATGAACTATAAAATTAAATTAATCTCAATATACATAGCTGCAAATTTTATTTGCTATACATCTTATACCCAAGATAGTTTAAAAAACACCATATACTTTAACTATAACAGTAGCCAACTTACTAGTGATGCTAAACTTATTTTAAAATCAATAGCTGCCATTGATACAAACAGTTATAAACTTACTGAAATTAAACTTGCTGCACACTGCGACCAAATTGGTAGTTATTCATACAACGATAACCTAAGTAAACAAAGAGCCTTAAGCGTAAAACAATATTTAGTAGACAGTTTTTTAATCGATGCTAGTGCTATTGATTATGCTTTTTTTGGAAAAAGAAATTTATTACATAACGATACGACTGAAGTTGCAAGGCAATGGAATAGAAGAGTAGAAATATTGGCTGTTTTTGAAAAAAAAATAATAACTACCATAAAAGAAACTCCTATTATGGAGTATAAGAAAATAGAAATAGAAGAACCATCTTATAAAGCACCAAACGAGCCCACTTCGCTTGCTTCAAAAATTTTAGATACTAGTTTTAAAGCAGGCGACACCTTAAAACTACACAACATTTTATTTTATCCGGGCAGGCATCAATTTTTAGCTATCAGCAACAGTCAATTGCAAGAGTTATTTTCAGCTATGAGAGATATTCAAACTTTAGAAATTGAAATTCATGGTCATATTTGTTGCAACTTAAGTAAAGATGATGCTCTTGACTTTGAAACAGGAAAGTTTGATTTATCGTTTCAACGGGCAAAAGCTGTATTCAATTTTTTAGTAGGCAAAGGCATTCATCCAAAAAGAATGACTTACAAAGGATTTGGCCATGAGTTTCCTTTAAATGAAGAGAAAACTAGTTTTGAAATGCAACAAAACAGAAGGGTAGAAATTAAAATAATCAACAAATAAAAGGCCGTCTTAGACAAGACAGCCACTTTACTATATACCCTTGAGAATAAGGAAGTTACAATATTTTTATAGCTACTGTACAGTTGTATTTACCTGTAAAGAAGAATTATTCTGAATTTTTGGAAGCAAAAGATGATAGGTAACATTTGGTGCTTGCAATGCTAAATTTTTAGTAATGGTTACGTTTACAACATAGCCACCTGTAGAGCAATCTTTATTTGCTACATAACTAATATTGCTTAAACCTCCATTTAAACTTTGTTTGCCAATAAGCAATGTGTATTGGCTAAAATCAATAGCTGGCATACAGCTGCCAGTAACTAAACTAGTAAATTCAGCAGTTGAATTAATTAATCTATAGTTGTTGCTTAAATTAATGTTTAACTGCATAGCTGTATTTGTACAGCCATATTCAGATTCTAAAGTTTTTATGGCTAATGGCCCCGAAACACAGGCTTTACTTTCTTCCTCTTTATTGCACTTAAAAGCACTACAAATGGTTACCATCAACCACATAATTAAAACTGTTTTTTTCATAAAATAAATTTAAACGTGAAATAATATTTTACTGATGATTGTAAAATACATGGCTGCATTGCAACAAAAAACAGTAAAATATATAACTGACAGCGTTGAATGAATAACTGATTAAAAACTAGTGGTTTAAACCAAAAAATGAGCTGCTACAACAACTTTAAACTAAGATTCAAGTTTTTTAAATACAAATTCCTTTTTTCTTTGTGATATTGGCACCAAACTTCCTCCTTCTAGCACCAAACAACCTTGCTCTTTTTTACTTATCATTTTAATTTTATTGGGGTTTACCAAATAACTATGATGGGTACGTATAAAACCCAAGGGTTCTAATATAGATTCGTACTCTTTTAAATTTTTTGAAACCAAAATAGGATTGCTATTGCTAAAGAAAAATTTGGTATAAGTACCGCCAGCCTCACAATATAAAATATCATTTACAGCAATAAAATAAGTAGAATCAATGTCTTTTAATACTATTTTTTTATTGAAGCCATTAGTTTTATTTATTTGGCTCATAAGTACTTGCAGCTGTTGCTCAACATGTGAATGGCTAATATATAACTTGGCTTTTTCGATGCTTTTAATTAAATCGGTCTGTGATATTGGCTTTAATAAATAATCAATAGCACTAACTTTAAAAGCATCAATAGCGTATTTATTATGTGCTGTTGTTATAATTAATTGAAAGTTAATTTTATGGAGTTGCTGCAGCAAATCGAACCCTGTTCCATCGTCCATTTCAATATCCAAAAAAACTATATCGGGCCCAATGGTTTCTATGTTTTGCAAACCTGTTACAACACCATTTGCTTCAAAAATTTCGTCATTAACATCAACTATATGTTGTAGCATAGCAGCAAGCATAGTTCGTATTGGGGCTTCATTATCTATGATTAAAATTTTCATACATTAAATTGAATTTTTATAAATAAGTGGCAAATAAATTTCAACCAAAACACCTACATCATTTTGTACATTTTGAATGGAGAATCTTGCGTTAGTTTTCAATTTTACATTAAGCAAATAAATTCTGTCTTTTATAATTTGACTAGCACGTGGCGTATGGTTTTGTTTTGCTTTGGAGGTTAGGTTTATTCCATTACCATTATCTTGAATGGTTATTTTCAATTCCTTGTGAATTAGTTCAAACTTAATTTCAATTTTTCCTTCATACTTTAAATCATGCAAGCCATGTTCAATTGCATTTTCTACAAATGGTTCAATAATCATTGACGGTAGGCATAATTCGTCGGTTTCAATGTTATCGTCTACCACTAAAGTATGTTTAAATCTATTGGGAAATCTTATGCTTTGTAGTTGTAAATACTCGTTTAAAAAATCTAATTCTTGTTCAATGGTATTGTACTCTTTATAAGTACTTTCAAGAGCTTCACGCATGATGTGTGAAAATTTTGCGAGGTTTTCACTCATTTCAATGGTATTACCATTTTTGTGTGCTAAAGCTTGCAAAGCAGTTAAAGTATTAAAAAAGAAGTGTGGATTTATTCTTGCCCTATTTAGCCTTTGCTCAGTTTCTAATACTTTTTGTTGGTGTTTTTGATGTTGATGCCAAAGGATAAATAATATTACACAAATGATGATTACAATGGCAAGGATATATATTTTTCGTTGGTTTGAAAGATTTTGAATGGTATGTTCATTTTGTGATTGATTGTATTTTTTTTCAAGTTCGTTTATGGTGGCTACATTTTTTGAATTGAGCAAACTATCTGTAATTTTTTTTTCGTTTTCCAAAGCCCATAAAGCATCTTTAAAGTTGTTATCTTTTAATGCAATTTCATACACCAAGCTATAAGCATTGGCAATAATTGGAGGATATTTTACTTTTTGTGTAGCATACAAACAAGAATCGGCATATTGGCGAGCTAATTTTAAGTTACCCATGTTCATTAGCAAATGGCCTTTATCGCCATATAAAGTAGATAGTTGCCTAATATCTTTTTCTTTGTCGCAATATTGCATTGCACTATCTATATAAGCCAAAGCCTCGGCATATTTTCCTTTAGCTTCTTTAATGGCATTCATTCGTGTATAAGCAATTATAATATTAATTCTACTGTTTGCTAGCTTTGATTGTTGCAATGCTTTTAAAACAAAATCCCAAGCTATGGAAAGATTGTTATCGTTTTTGGTATCTTGATAGTAAAAAAAATATCGAGCTGTAATTTTATTTAATAGGCTTGCTTTTTGTTCGCCAATTTCTAATTTTTCTACTAAAGGAATAGCCATATTCGTATAATTAATTCCTTTAGCAGATTGTTTTAATCTATTAAAAATTTGAGCTATACTTAAATATGCTTCTGCAAAATCTTGTGGCTTTAAGTTATTTTTATGTTTTTCTAATAAATCTAAATTAAACTGCAACGCCAAATCAAAGTTTGCTAAATTTTCGTAAATATTTATGGTAGTTTGATAATTACTAATTGGCAACAAGCATTTATTAAGCTTAAATATTTCGTTGGACTTTTGTACCCAAACTAATGCAGAATCTGGTTTTTTATCGTTTAAATATTGTACTGCCGTACTATAATAAAAATTTGCTGCACAAATTGTTTGTCGGTTTTCGTACCCCAATGATTTTTTGCTGTTGTAAAGAGTATCGTTTTTTTGCAATTCTTCACAATGGCAATTTTTATGTTGTGCTATAGAATGAACTACAAAAAATTGGAATAGCAAGATGAAGCTAACTGATTTGAATAGTGAATATTTATTTATAAAAAAGCTCATGGATAACATTAGTTTAATTGCAACTTAGACTAAACCAAAACAACCACCAAATTTTGCCAACAAGTGATGGGATTTATTTAATAACTGAAGCTTTGCACTTTATTGTAGGAAAGTAAAAATGGC
>JBMLOR010000164.1:4790-35610 GCA_049242865.1 Chitinophagaceae bacterium
AAAAAAACAGCCTACTATTTTACTAGTAGACTGTTTAAAACCCAAAACCCAGCAAATTTTCAAGATGTTTATGTTTAGTTTGTATTGTTTTAATAAACAATAACAGGCTTGGTATTAATTTTTGTTTGATGATGGTAAATACTTAAATAGTAAGTTCCCGATTTTAAACTACTTACATTTAAGGGTATTTGATTAGTACCTTTTTTAACGTTGATATTAGTGGTAAAAATTGATTTTCCCACTATATCGGTTATTACAAATTTTAATTCTCCATTTAAAGTTGCATTTAGATTTACATTTAAGTTGCCTCCTTTTATTGGTTGAGGATATATATCTTCAATAGTAAATTGGTTGTTACCTACATAAATTTTTTGTGTATTACTGTAGGTTATTTTACCATCTTTATCTACCATTTTTAATCTGTAGAAATAAATACCATCAGATTTTTTTGTACCATCGGTAACCATATATTGTAATGCAGTGCTAGCAATTACTTTTTCAATTGTGCTGAATTCAATTCCATTATTACTTCTTTCTACTTCAAAATACTTTGGATTAGAATTAGCACCCAAAGCCCAATTTAACCTTACTGCGTTGGCTTCTTGCGAAGCAGTAAAACTTAATAATTCTATAGGTAAAATTGTTGCATCGCTAGTTACGCTCCATGGCGATAAACTTGTAATACCTGTAGCTGTTCTTGAATAAAAGTTTGGTAAAACAGTAGTAGCACCTGCTGCACCTGTTGCAAAAGTTATACTATTACTTCCATTGCTACGTACTATTCCACAAGCACTTCTACTAAATAAGCTGCCTTCATTAGCTGAGTTCCAAAAGAATGCTAAAGTATAGGTGTTACTGCCTGCAGTTTTTTCTGTTAAATGCCAGGTAACGTTTAAATGACGATTACTATTGGTTGTAATAATTGGGTGAGCATCTACCAAAACGGTTACACTATCTGCATTTCCATTTGTATTTGAAATACTTACTGGGTTGTAACTAGCAAGGGTACCTACAGGAAATTGTGTACCACTATTAGCAGGTATTGCAGTAATTAATCCACCACTTGTTGCATCAGTTCCATTTTCTAAACTTGTAGCTATGTAGCTGTTGGCATCTGCCCCACTCAGTAAATTATGAGCAGCCCTAAGTGTAAAATTATTAGTTATTAGTTTTCCTGAAACAAAGTCTATTCCTCCAGTTAGTAAAAGATTTCTATCTAAAACCACATTGTTGGCATTATTAATTCTAATACTACCATTAACTCTTTGCAATGTATTGGTATTTTGTTGAGTAGAACCTGCAAACTCCAAATAGCCATTATTAATAGTTGAAATATTTGCAGTACTCGACACGTTTATACTATCCTTTAAAACTAAATTAACCCCATCTACTGTAACGCCTGTATTAGAGCCCATAATTAAAGCATTAATAATTCTATTTGCTGCTGGCACTGATGAAGTTAATGTAGGATAATTACTTAGCCCTGATGGGATAGAAACTACATCGTCAGCATTTGGCAAACGAAAGCAACCCCAGTTACTAGTTAAATTCCAGTTGCCATTAGCAGCTCCAGTCCAACTATTAGTTTCAGCAGTTTTTGTAATGGTTATAATAGACGAGGTATCAACAGCTCCACAACCTGTATTGCTTTCTGTAAAATACATACCAGCTTTATTGGTTAGATAAGGATTAGCTTCTCCTAAACCCATTCTATCTACACGATACACTCTAAAATCGCCATAAGTACTAGAATTAGGCAGGGCTGTACTAGTTACAATTATTGGTGCATCATGTTCATCAAATACAATTTGTAAGCCATAATATTTGGTGCTGCCTGCTGATATTGAATTATTTTGAAAATAATTACTTACAATACCTGCAAAGCCAGTACCTGTATTTAAACTAGTTAATAACACACTCCCTGTTCCATAATCATCTGCCTGTATAAAGTATAATTTTCCAGCTTTGCTTACACCCATACTAAAAGCATGTTCACACAAACCGCTATTAATTGCTTGCAGCGTTGTGGTACCGTTTAATAACCTATACCCTTTTGCTGTTCTGCTATCATTAATTGTTTCTTTTTCTTTTCTATAACCAAAATACACAATGTTATTACTCGATGTTTCAGCTTGTACATAGTGTCCATAATCAGTACCCAAACCAGGCATAACTGCTGGTGCTGCATTGTTTTTTGATATTTTTATAATACTTACTTTTCCATGTTTTTGGGTATGAGAAACCACTGGGCTTTTATCGTTTTCGTCGGTTACAATTAAAAAAGCATTTCCATTGTTATCAACAGTAACATCGAGGGAGCCAGCATCGTAATTAAAGAAGCTTGTTTGACGCCAAGTGCCATTAATTTTAGTAAATACTATTGGTCGATAATCGCCAGTTGTTGTTTGTTGCATTGAAGTTGCAAAGGCTACTACTCCGTAAGCATTAATGCTTATAGCTGTGTGTTTACAAGTATCGCTAAGTGTACTCCAACCAAAGTTTTCTTGAACCCAACTTGTTCCATTCCACTTTTTAAAATTTGCAAAACCATTCGACCCAACAAAACTAACATAACAAGTACCATCTGGATGAAAAGCAATATCTGTAGCATTTCCATCTGTTTCTCCATCAGTGGATACTAAAGCACCTCCTACTTGAACCCAAGAATTATTAGTAAATTTTTTAACTATTATGTCATTAGTTGCTTTTCTTACTTTAACTACCCATAACTCCCCACTTGGACTAGTTGCTGCACTCATTGCTCCATTGTTGGCATCATTATCGTTGAGCTCAGATAATTTGTTATTATGTGCTTCATAATTATCGAAAGTTCTGTTCCATAAACTTGCTACATTACTTGCAGTATTAGAAGATTGTAAACTTGCAGTTGCTCCACCACAAATTACAGTATTACTTGGAGTGATAGTTGGTTTTGGAGGTGCAGTACAATTTAACTGCCTTACATTGGCTTTAAAACGTTGTGTGGGTTCGGTAAAGCAAGTAAATATTTTATCGTTTATATCAGTATCTATTCCAATATCACTTACAGTATTGGTATTACCTTTTGGATTTCCTAAATTACTCCAAGCATTGGATATGGCATCGTGCTTATAAACGGCAAATGCACCATTTACAGCTTTAAAACCTACTAGCACATTATTGTCATTGGTAATGTATAATTTATTTTCAGCATTGTTTCCTGATAAGCCAATAGAGCCAGTAATGTCCAACCAACTTGTTCCACTTCGTTTATAAATTTTAAGTGCATTGCTTGCACTTGCATCTATATATGAAATTATTGGGTTACCAATTTTATCAATTTTTATGGCACAACTACTGATAGCCCCATTACTAAATCCTTCTGTGCCAATAGTACTCCAAGTTGCTGCTGAAACATCATACTTTTTTAAAGTTGCTTTATTGCTCGAATTTGCATCTCTGTACAAAACATATAAATCACCATAAAAGTCTATATCACTATCTACCGACGTGCTAGTACTTGCAGATAAACCACCACTTGTAATACTACTCCAACTGCCTGTAGTACTATTTCTCTCATAAACCATTACTTTGCCACTAGAAACACCAGCATCAACACACGAAATATATACAGCATTGGTGACACTAATGTTTATTGTGATATTAGTTACTTCGCCAATAGAAAATGCTCCATCATTGCTCCAAGATGTTCCATTGTAACGCATTACCCTTAAACGTTTACTACTGCTTTCATCAGCATAAGCAACATAAACTATATTACCACTAACAGCAATAGCACAATTTTGCACAGCCCCTGACGATAAACCAGCTGAGCCTAAAACACCCCAAGTTGTTCCATTAAATCGGCTTACAGTAAGTTTATTTGTAAAAGATGCATCTCTATATGCAACATATATGTGTCCATTACTTTTGCTTACAGCCATTGCAGTGAATGTGGCACTATCGCTACTAAAATTTGCACTATCGGTTACTGCCCAATTTAAACCTACTTGAGCATGGCTTTTACTGCTGTAAAAAGTTTGTAAGTACACCAGCAAAACGAAAAAGAAGGTAATTTTAACTTTCATAATAATTAGTTTATTTATACGAAAGTATTTTTTGCCTAATAGCAATTTGCGTAGAATATAAAGCCGATGGTATTTAAATAACAAGTGAAGTTTAATTAAGAATATCTGTAGTTTAACCGTGTTTTACATTTTTTATATTGCAAGAATTGGTTACTTGAAAGAAAAAGATGATAACAGCACACAAGCATCACATGTTGTTTAAAGACTTTAATCTTTGCAATTATATTTGCCACAAAAAATAAAAATGGCAGAAGATTTAGCAATTATACAAGGAACTAAACAAGAGCAATATCAGAACCTTTTACCTCAAATAAAAGGCTTATTAACCGGCGAAGAAGATTTAGTTGCCAACTTGGCCAATGTTTGTGCAGCCCTTAAAGAGCAGTTTAATTGGCTTTGGGTTGGGTTTTACATGGTAAAAAATGATGAACTTGTATTGGCACCATTTCAAGGGCCTGTGGCTTGTACAAGAATAAAAAAAGGAAGAGGTGTGTGTGGTGCAGCGTGGCAACAAGCTACAACCCTAATTGTACCAAATGTTGAAGAGTTTCCTGGCCATATTGCTTGTAGTAGCCTGAGTAAAAGTGAAATTGTAATACCTCTTTTTAAAGACAATGAAGTAGTTGGTGTTTTAGATGTTGATAGTATTGACCTTAATTGCTTTGATGAAGTTGATAAGTTTTATCTTGAAGAGATTATAAAACTAATTGTACTATAAAAAAGATGGAGGCTAGCATTACTGCTAGCCTCTCTTTTTTAACTTATCCATTATACCAAAAAAACATCTATATTAATTTAATAAATCACAAGGTTTTAGGCCAGTATGTTTTTTAAAGGCTGCACTAAAGTGAGATATACTTGAATATCCTAGTAATCCAGAAACATCGGTAACACTTAAATTTTCTTCGTGCAACAAATATTTAGCATGTTCCATTCTTTGTTGTTGATAAAAATCGAAAATTGTAGTGCCAAAAATTTCTTTAAACCCTTTTTTTAAGTAGCACTCATTAATAGCAACTTTTCTGCTAAGTTCTCTTATTGTTAAAGGATCACCAATATGTTCAATCAAAATTTCACGGCTTTTGTACACTGCCTCTCTACTATGATCATCTTCTAAAAACTTGCATACATATCCCACTTTCTTTTCTTCAACCAATCCATCTAAACTGTATACTAATATTTCGTGGATTTTTGCATTTAGGTATACATTTTCCATAGACCCTGTGTAAGAATGATTAAGTAAACCATTCAATACCATTCTGCTTTGATTATTTAAAATAAAAGTTTTTGTAAACGAATTTTTATTTTTAAATGCCAAAACCTCATCTTTTTTTGAAGTAAGCTTTACGTTGTGTGTAAACTGCTGTAAAAAACTGTACGAAAAATGAAAAACATAGGTATCAACAGTTAGTAACTTACCTTGGCAACCTTCAGTTGGTTTTTCTTCACAAAAACTACAACTTTTTTCTGGGCAATATTTGTTTCCTGTAACACAGTAGCGTAATTCTAAAAAGTTTTCATTATTATTTTTTGCATTGTAATGATACACCATCATACCTGTGTCTTCAGAAGTCCATGGTTGCTGAGGTAAATATCTGTTCATCTTAAACTGTATTGCACCAGGGATGTTTTGTTCTTTTTTATAAAGCAATTCAAATCCTGATTCAATGTTTACTTTATTTCCTGTTTTTAAAATTTCCAAAACTTGTTGCATATACATTAATTTATAGTTAAATACATAATTATTAACAACAAACAGTGCATATTGTTTAATCTGTATGTACTTATCTATTAAATAAATAATTGTACCAAATAAAAAATGTATGACAAAATGTTACTATAATTGTGTTTTATAAACCCAAAAACATTAAAAAAATGAAAAAACTTGTATTTGCCTTGTTTATTCTACCAAGTTTAACCATGGCACAATCGTTAATTGGTGGCAATAATATTATTAAAGCAAACCTTAGTTCATTAGCTTTTGGTAATTACCACGTTACTTACGAAAGAAGCATTGCAAAAAAATTATCACTCAGCATAAGCTATAGGTTTATGCCCAAAACTGGCATACCTTATGCCAATCAACTTCAAGATTTAATCAATAATCCCGACGTAAAAGTTGCAGGAATTCAAATGGCTAACAATGCTATTACGCCTGAACTTAGACTTTATTTAGGTACAGGTAAAATGAAAGGATTTTACATTGCACCGTATGTAAGATTTGCAAATTTTGACTTAAGAGTTCCGATAATGTATGATAATCCTGCTATTGCTGGTGCAAAAAAAGAAGTAACTTTTGATGGCTCTATAAAGTCTACAAGTGCAGGACTTATGATTGGAATGCAAAAACAAATAGCCAAAAAATTAGTTTTAGATATTTGGTTTATTGGTGGACATTATGGCAGTAGCGAAGGCACTTTAAATGCTGTAATAAATCCTCCGTTATCTAATGCACCTTTTGATGAAAGAGCTGCTTTACAAACTGAGTTAGATAATTTAAAAAATAATGGTGGGCCTTTTAAATTTGAAGGTACAGTAACAAGCAATACAACTGCTGTTATTAAATCTACAGGGCCTTGGGCTGGTTTAAGAGGTGCAATGATTAGTTTAGGTTTTAGGTTTTAAACAACATAAAATATATTAATAAAAAAAGTCTAGCAAAAGCTAGACTTTTTTATTATTTCAATGTAAAAAATTAATGAGTTGGTGTTGGAGCAGGCAACTTAAACTTAGAAACCTTTAGCTTCAACTTATAAGGAAAAATATAAGTAGTATTACCTCTATTAAACTGCATAGAAGTATTGATTTGGATACCACTTGGCGTATTAGTTTGTTGGTTTAAAATAGAAGAACCACTATATAAGCTTGGAGATTTAAATAAGTTAAAATTAATTGCTTTTTTACTGTATAAACTTAAGTTACTTAAACTGTACTTACTGTTTTTCTTTGTTTCGCCGGTTGTTCCACTAATTGTAGATGCCCCCAAAATAAATGGAACAGAAACAGCAATTAAACTTGCTGCAAATGCCTTTTTAATATTTATTTGATTGCTCATACGGTGTAAAAATAGGATTTTAATTAATATTTATGCTAAATTCTTGTTAATAAACGTTAAAATTGACAAAAATGTTGCACAAATACTTGGTCATATAAAACTCAACCCTACTTTTAAGCTACAAAAATCTTATGCATCCATATCAAAACGATAATAATAATAGTGGTAATCTGCATGAGCTTATTGCTCAATACCAACTACTAAAAAATGGAGAAAGTCATGATTTTTTAGATGAAGAAGCTTTTGAACAAATAGTAGATTTTTATTCAGATAAAGATGATATGCTCGAAGCTCAAACAGCAGTAACCATTGGCTTACAACAATTTCCATATAGCACCGAGCTTATGTTTAAAAAGGCCGATATGCTAATTGCAAACAGAAAATTCAACACGGCCTTAAGAATTTTAGAAGAGGCAAGTTTATTTAATGCAAATAACATTAGCCTCTTTATTTTAAAAATTGATGCCCTGCTTGGGCTAGAAAAAATTAATGATGCAATTGAAGTTTTTGAAGAAGCCCTAACAAAATTTGAAGGCGAAGAAAAAGTAGAACTTTTGTTTGAAATAGCTGATATTTTTGATGATTATGAGCATTTTGATAGAATATTTGATTGTCTCAGTGCCATTTTAGCTGAACAACCTACCAACGATGAAGCATTATACAAAATTTGTTTTTGGGCCGATTTTACTGGAAGACTTGAAGAAAGCATAAGATTACATTTAAACATAATTGAAAACCATCCTTACAATGAAATTGCTTGGTTTAATTTAGCAGCAGCATATCAAAGTTTAAAACTGTACGAAAAAGCAATTGATGCCTATTTGTATGCCACAGCAATTGACGAAAAGTTCGACTTTGCTTATCGTAATTTAGGAGATGCCTATTTAAGATTAAAGCAATACAACAATGCCATTGAAGCACTACAAAAAGTTTTAGAACTTGGCCGCCCCGAAGATGTAATTTACGAAGCTATTGCCCATTGCTATCACAAACTTGGCAACACAATGCAAGCAAGGGTTAATTACAAAAAAGCTCTTGCATTTAACGACAACGATGCTACTATACACTATAAAGTTGCCACAACCTATATAGCTGATAGAAAATGGCAGAAAGCAATTTACCACTTAGAAGTTGCACTACGCTTTAATAAAAAAAGCAAATCGTTTAACCT
Source organism: Chitinophagaceae bacterium (assembly GCA_049242865.1). GTDB lineage: Bacteria > Bacteroidota > Bacteroidia > Chitinophagales > Chitinophagaceae > CAIVPM01. The sequence continues at coordinate 13,084 of JBMLOR010000164.1, forward strand.
TGCAATGGGTGAATGTAAAATGCAATTATTAAATTATCAAGAAGCTCTGTATTTTTTTGGAAACGTTATAAAACACAAACCAAGTAATGTGTTGGGCTGGCAATATTATTTGTTATGCCTAATAGAAACTGAAGAATATGAGAGTGCATTACTCCATTGCAAAAACGCTTTGCTAGCAACCAACTACAAGCCAATATTTATGTTTTACTACAGTGCCATTTTGTTTATGAATGGAAAAAGTAAAGAAGGTTTGCTACAATTAGAAAAAGCTATGAGCATTGCACCAAAACTTGTAAGAAAATTTCTAGAAATTGTTCCAAATATTTTGCAGTATCATCAAGTTGTAGATATCATTGCAAAGAATAAAAAGCGTTCAAAAAAATAACAAATGAAAAAAAAATTAATTCTATTTGCAGCTATTGCAACTTTTTTTACAGCCTGTAATAGCCACACCAAAAAAGTAGTTATTGCTTACAAAGGAAAAACTACAATTAACGAAAAAGAAAGAACCATAGAGTTTAAAGATGGTGCTGCAGGAGGTGATAAAGAAGTAGTAATTTACAGTGGCGATAAAGCAACATTTACCTTAAACAACGAAGGAGCTAAAACAAATTTCGATATTGTAGATGATGGTTACTACTTAATTAATGCTCGCCCTGATACTTTAATTGGAAGTTTTCAAAACTATGGTGCAGCACAAACCGAAAGGAGAACTGTAACCCAAGATATGATGCTGAATAGCATTGACTCATTAAAAAACTTAGTTGCTAATAAAAATATTAGCGAACAAAATAAGAACTTTTTTATTTTACCTTTTAGTAGTGTAAAAGTTACTTCTAACCCAAAAGCTGTTGTTATAGCTCCCTTTCACCAAATATCTACTTTAGAACAAGTTGATGGTAAAGCTCCTGAGGTTTATCAGTTTTGGACTATCAACGAAATAAGAGCTAAGATAGAAAAACAAATGGCAATTGTAGATGGCAAACCTGCCCCTACATCAAAATAGAGTATATTTATTATAAAAATATTTTTAAAGGCATTGTTAACGTTTAAACAATGCCTTTAATTTTTCCCTCAAAGCATTGCCTCGAAGATTAACAGCTATTATTTTTTGCTGAGGGTTTATTAATACATTTAGCGGTAACTCTTTAATAAAGTATTTTTTAGCTAATTCACTTTTTATACCAAGCGTATCTATACAATTTTTCCACTGTAAACTATCTTTTTTTATGGTGGCAATAGCAGCTTTATAGTTGGTATCTAAACTTATTCCTATAATACTAAAGTTAGTGTCTTTAAACTGCTTATAGGTTTCAAACAACTGTGCAGTTTCGTTTCTGTATATTTTGTTATAACTAGCCCAAAAATCTAACAATACATATTTTCCTTTGTAGTTGTTTGTATTTATAGTATCTCCATTTGTAGCAGTTTTTACAAACGCAAAAACAGGTTTGTTTAATAGCAATGTTTCTGGATTAATAGAAATTTCTTGAAGCATTATTTCTTTAAGGCCTTGTAATTGCAAGCTATTTTTATATGTTGCAACAGCATCATTAATATACATTGCTGCTTGTTGATTATTAATATTATTGGTTTTAAAGCCATAATAAATGGTGATGTACTTTAGTGAAGGCCCTTGAGCTTTATTAATACTAGTAGCACAAAAAGTTTTCAAGGTGTTAACAGCAGTTTGTTCTTGATTTTTTAAAATGGTAAGCAAACTATCGCTTAAATTGTTTTTTTTAGCTTTAACAATACTATCTTTTGCTTTACTGACTGCAGTTTCAAAAATTTGAAATTGTTGTAAATACTCTTTAATACCTTGGCTACTACTTGAATTTAAAATTTTATAATTATTATACTGTTTAGTGTCAATTTCTATTTCAACTGTTGAAACATCACTAGCTATAAAATAATAAGGCAAGTTGTTTACTTTTATAGCATACAAAGCCTCAGTAGTTGAATGTGTTTTTAATTCAAAACTTCCATTTTTTTGAGTAGCTATGCTATCAACAACAATGATATTACTATCGCTATTAAAAGTAATTAATTTTACTACAGCATATTCAGTATTAATTATTTTACCTTTAACAGCAAATGTATTTGGCCTATATTCATTACAACCAATACAAGTAATTAATGCAACTATTAAAGCATAATAAAATTTACTCATTTATTGTAATTTATCTTGTAAAAGTTTGGTAACATTTTGAGGATTTGCTTTGCCTGCACTAAGTTTTTTTACTTCGCCTACAAATAAGCCTATTAAGCCTTTTTTACCTTTTTTGTATTCATTTACTTTATCAGGCATATTAGCTAAAACAGTATTTACCCAAGCTTCTAGTGCTGTATCATCATTAGTTTGCAGCAAGTTTTGTTGCTCTGCAATTTCTAAAGGTGTGGCATTGCTATTATAAAGTAAAGGCAAAATTTTATTGCTTGCTACACCAAAATTTACTTTACCATCATCTACTAAAGCTATTAAAGCTGCTAACTGATTTGGTTTTAAGTTTATCGAATCAAAATCTTTTTGATGGTCGTTACAATGGCTTCTTAATGGCCCAATTATAAAATTAGCAATGGCCTTGTAATTGCTTGAGTGTTGTATAGTTTCTTCAAAATAATTTGCGGTAGCTTTATCATCACAAAGTTGCAAGGCATCGTATTCGGTTAATCCAAATTCGCTTTGATATTTCAATACAAGTTTTGAGGGCAAAGTTGGAATTTGACCTTCAATACTTTTTATAAACTCTTTAGTTAAGCTAAAAGGAGCCAAATCAGGGTCGGCAAAATATCTATAATCGTTGGCATCTTCTTTTTCTCTAATGGCAGATGTTGTGTTTGTATTGGGGTCGTAACCTCTTGTTTGTTGTACTACTTTTCCTCCATTTTCTACTAAAGCAATCATACGTTCAACTTCAACATCAATAGCTCGTTTAACGTTTCTTATACTATTTAAATTTTTAATTTCAACCTTAGTTCCTAATTGGGATTCACCTTTTAATCGTATAGAAATGTTAGCATCGCAACGCAAACTACCTTCTTCCATATTTCCATCACAAACATCAATCCATCTAACAAGTTTTCTTAGCTCTGTTACATATAAAAATGCAGCTTCGCTGCTATGAATACAAGGTTCTGTAACAATTTCAAGAAGTGCTGTTCCGGCTCTATTTAAATCTATACAAGTATCGTTTTCGTACAAATCATGAATACTTTTTCCTGCATCTTCCTCAATATGAATTCTATTAAGTTGAATATTTGTAGCAGTACCATTTAAGTTAATGGTTACAAAACCACCTTTACAAATAGGTGTAGTATGCTGTGATATTTGATAGCCTTTTGGCAAATCTGGATAAAAATAATTTTTACGAGCAAAATAATTTTTTTCTTCGATAGTACAATTGCAAGCCAAGCCAAGCTTTATGGCATACTCAACTGCTTTTTCGTTGGTTTTTGGTAAAGTTCCTGGATGCCCCAAAGTAATTGCACTAATATGTGTATTTGCTTCTGCACCAAAACTTATAGCATCGCCACAAAAAAGTTTACTTTTTGTTTGCAGTTGTGCATGAACTTCTAAACCAATTACTACTTCGTATTTGCTATTCATGAAGCAAATGTAAGGCTGATTATAAAACTTAGGAAAAAGGAGATTTTGTTTTACATTTACTTTATGGAATTTATAAAACTGCAAACTTTTGATAACTATATTGAAGCCAATTTGGTATTAAATAGATATTTAAATGAAGGTATAGATTGTTATTTGAAAGATGAAACTAGTAGTACTTTATTCCCCTCTTTTGCTGCTGCTTTTGGCAATATAAAATTATACGTAAGAGAAGATTTTATTGAACAAGCAAATATTGTAACATCTCAACTTTTCAAAGAAAAAAAGGATTTTCAAGTTTGCCCTAACTGCAGTTCTACAAACGTTGAATATGTAAACCAACCTAATAATCCTGCAAATTGGTTGTATGCTATTGTAGGATACCTTTTTGCCTCATATGCCTTAAAAGGACAACAAGTATACAAATGCTATGATTGTAAAAAAGAGTTTGAAACACTTAAAAATAAAAATTTAGAAGAATGATAGAAACAATTTTTAATTTCTTTAATCAACTTGAACAACACCCCGAACAACGTTTTGCTATGCTGATGGGGGGCTTATTATTTTTTTGGATTATTGAAGGCTCTATTCCTTTATTACAACTTAAGTATAAAAAAAATAAAGCCAAGCACGCTTTTATAAATTTAACTTTTACCATTTTTCATTTAATTATCCATAGCATTTTAGCTTTTGGCATTATTAAAATTAGCGATTGGGCTGTGACCAACAATTTTGGAATAGTACAATGGCTTAATACAGGAATTATTGCAAAAATTGTGATTAGCTTTTTTGTGTTAGATTTTTTTATGGGTTGGTTTGTGCATTGGGTAGAACATAAAATTCCAGTGCTTTGGAGATTTCATATTGTACATCATGCAGATAATAATGTTGATGCTACTACAGGCTTAAGGCATCATCCTATGGAAAGTTTAGTTCGTGGTGCATTTATCGTTACAGGTATTTTTTTAGTTGGTGCACCCATGTATTGTGTAATGATTTATCAAACCATTTTAATTTTTGCCACTGCATTTACACATGCCAATATTAGTTTGCCAAAAAGTTTAGACAAAGCCTTAAGTTACTTTTTTGTTTCGCCAAATATGCACAAAGTACACCATCATTACAAGCAACCTTTTACAGATAGCAACTATGGGGCTGTGCTAAGTATTTGGGATAGATTTTTTGGAACATTTATGCATCTTGCTCCAAACGATATTAAATATGGCTTGGATAGATATTATCCTAATAGTGAAGATGAAAATTTTATTTCGCTAATGAGCAAGCCTTTTGGGAAAATGGACAATCGTATTTTGGAAGAATAATTAAACAAAAAAGCCCAAAACATTTTAAGTTTTGGGCTTTCTAATATTATAAGTATTTGTCGCCTTTGCTTCGTTTTACTTCTGCAACATATTGTTTTATATCTTGCTCTTTTTCTTTTTTACAAATCATTAGAGCATCTTTTGTATCAACGATTATAAAATCGTCTAACCCTTGCAATACAACTACTTTATCAGCAGGTGCACTTACCATACATTTTGTAGCATCTATTACAATTACATCGTTACTAGCAACTGCATTGCCTAAGTAATCTTTTTCTAAATTTTCATAAGCACTATTCCAAGTACCTAAATCACTCCAACCAAAGCTACTAGGAATTACACATACACTTTGTGCTTTTTCCATTATTGCAAAATCAATGCTAATACTTGTACATTGAGGGTAAATTCTATTTATGGCTTCTCCCTCTTGTGGAGTATTAAAGTGTTGTTTTTCGTTTTCAAAAAGCTCAAACATTTCAGGTTGTTGCAATTCAAACTCTTTAACTACATCTGCAGCTTTCCATACAAAAATTCCTCCATTCCATAAAAAATCTCCACTTGCTAAAAAGCTTTTTGCAATTTCTAATTCGGGCTTTTCGGTGAATAATTTTACCTTATGAATACCATCTTCTATAGGATTTGTATCGTACTGTATATACCCATAGCCAGTATTTGCATAAGTGGGTGTAATACCTAAAGTAATTAAACTATTATTATTATCTACAAAATTTAAGGCTTTTAATGAAATGTTTTTAAAAGTTTCAGCATCTAGTATCATGTGGTCGCTAGGGGCAACTATTAATGAAGCTAGTGGATCTTTTTGCAGTAGTTTAAAGGCAATGTAAGCAACACATGGTGCTGTATTTTTTTTGCTTGGTTCGCTCAAAATATTTGCAATTGGCATATCGGGTAACTGTGTTGCTACAATATCTACATACTCTGCACTTGTAACTACAAAAATGTTTTCTTTAGGTACAAAAGAGGCATATCTATCGAAAGTCCATTGAATTAGACTTTTACCTGTATTTAGAATATCGAGAAATTGTTTTGGATATGCTGTTCTACTCATTGGCCAAAAACGGCTACCAATACCTCCAGCCATAATGGCTACATAATGATGCGGATTCATAAATTAATTCAATTTTATAGGTGTATTTACAAATATATTAGGGGTAATATATTGGCACAGTCATGTGCATAACTCCTTTATGTTAATGAAGTAATACTTACTTTTAATCAAAATTTAAGCATTTAACTTCAAAATTTATTTTTGTACATACTTAGCACCTTAAAATTTTGTGCATGGGTTTGCCTTTTGCCAACTCATCTACTAATTTATCTAAATATCTTATTTTTTGCATAAGTGGGTGCTCAATTTCTTCTACTTTATATCCACAAATAGTACCTGTAATTTTGTTAGCATTTGGATTAAAGAACGGCATTTGATTAAAAAATATTTCAAAACTTGTTTTTGTATCTACTTGTTGCTGTAATTGGGTTTTTGAATATCCGGTTAGCCATTGAATTACTTCATTTAACTCATCAACAGTTCTTCCTTTTTTCTCTACTTTTTCTATATATAATGTGTACACACTTGAAAAAGACATAGCAAAAACCCTATCATAATTTTTTATACTTGCTCCCATTAGTACATTCTAATTTCTTGCTCAAACTCTTTAAATTCTATACCCTCGGTTTCTAAAGTTAGTAATATTGGATTATAAATTTCTGGTGTAATAGGTATTTGTAATCCTTTGGTGGTAATTACACCATCTAATATTAAAGTTGCTGCTATACCCAATGGCAAACCAACTGTTTTTGCCATTGCAGTATGTACATTATTTTCGCCATTAATATCCAATAAACTTTTGTATTGTTTGGTGACATTGTTTTTAACTGTTTCAATTTCGTGCAGCATTACTACTCTATCTTTATCTTTTGATTGTAATGGCAATTTTGTTTCTAGTGCAAATTGCATCACATCGGCAGCACTGCAAAGCCCTTTGTTAATAATCGTTTCTTCATCGGTTAACCCTAAAAATCGTAATTGATCTAGCTTTACTTTAGTAGCATCGTTTTTGGGGTTTAGCATTAATTGCAAAGCATATTGGTTTACTTCTTCTTCATTTAATGTTAAATAATTTCCATCATCATCTACAAAAGAAACCTCTTTTTGTTTTGTGATTTCGTTGTATTCCATTTTTGACAAAAGGTTACTGATGTTTTCATTAATCTGTTCTAGTTTTTCATTCATCAAATGGTCTACCCAATTTGGCATATTGGTAGCCTTTAAATGTTCTCTAAAAAACTGCTGCAAACTCATGCCATTGGTATCATAAATTTTATTTTCGTTGGTAAGTTGATGGTATATTAAATTTTTCCAACCAATTAAAAAATCTGGATGGCGAAGTGTAGTTCGAATAAATTGACTAACAGTTGAGATATTATATAAATTAATGTAGCTTAAACTATCTCTATTGGGATAAAAGCCAAACACCTCACCCGTTGGAGTAGTTACGGTTTGAAGTTTTGTAAACAAATCTTCGTAAGTAAGATGTATTAATTGATTGTCATCTTTAAAAGTTGCACCATCTTTACCTGCCATAACAACGTTTCTTGGATTCCAACTGATTTTATAATGAAAAGGATTATCATCACTTTCTGGAGCAACCAAACCACCACAATGAGACCTAAACTTTGTTATAGTTTCGCCATTTGCCTTTAGCTTATGAATAAGCTGCATAGCACTCATGTGATCGATTCCTGGATCTAAACCCATTTCGTATAAAAAAATTAAATCATTTTCTAGAACGTCTTTCGCCAATGCTTTGGTTGCATCATCGATGTAAGATGCTGTAAGCAAGTTTTTTTTAAACTTAATACAATCTTTCGCAATTAAAATATGCAAGCTAGGAGGCATTAGGCTAATTACAATATCAGCTTGCTGAATTAACTCCCCTCTTTTTATAGTATCATTAATATCGAGCTCTACAGGTTTTAATTGTTTGTGATTACTCGTTTTTATAGCCACTTGATGGTAATTAGCATCTACAATTGTAGCAGACCAATTTCTTTCACTTGTAACTTTTTTTAAATAGTCAATTAAAACTGTTGATGATTTTCCTGCACCAAATAATAAAATATTTTTCATGTACTAAATATCAAAATTGAAGTGAAAAGATTTTAATTTTTCTTTTTCCATTTACCACTATGCATGTACCAAAAAGCAGGGATAAACATGGTAATCCAATAAACCCATTCGCTGCCCCAACCCCAAACCACTGATTTGTTTAATTTTTCTAATACAATGTAAACGTAAGAGCAATACGCTATAATGGTTACCAACTCAATTAATAAATTAATTTTTGTTTTACCTGTACCTGTAATCGCATTTAGCCAAACTGTACTAATACTCATTAAAAGCATTGCAATACTTACAACTCGTAATACTGGTATAGCATGCTCTACAAAGCTGTTACTTTGAGCAAACACACTTAAAAATATTGTTGGAAAAAAATTGAGTAATACAAAAACAACAAAGGCAAACCCAAAAGATAATTTGGTAATTTTATACACCAATTCTATCACCCTATCTTGCAAACCTTGCCCAATAACATTGCTTACCATGGTGTTAGATGTTGCAGCAAAAGCCCAAGTAATACAACCAAAAAAACCAAAAACATTTCGCATTACATTACTTATAGCACTTGCTTCACTACCCTTATGCTCAATCAAAATATAAAAAAACTCCCAACTTATGATGCTAATTAAATATTGACCAATAAGTGGCAAACTTTTTATGAAAATTTCTTTACTTACTACAATGTCGAGTTTTTTATTAGCAAATAAATTTAGTTGCTTGCCAATACCCTTAAAATGAATCACTATAAAAATTACAAACAAGCCCATAGCCTCTGCAATTACACTTGCCCACGCAGCTCCATTAAAACCTAAGTTTGGCAAGCCAAGCTTACCAAATATTAAACCATAATCAAGAATTACATTTACAATAGCTTCGGCTGCAGTGCCATAAATTAACAATTTGGTATTGTTAGTGCCAACAAGCAAAGCATTACGCATTTGATACAAATACAAAAAGAGCAATCCCCAAATTCTGATATTTAAAAAACTAGTGGCATTAGCAACATTGCTAGGATTGTTTAAAACAATTTTTAAAATATAAGGGGTAACAAACAAAGTAAAAGCAATACCTAAAAATGCCAATACCACTGCAATTCGTATACCTTGCCAAAAAATACTTCCAATTTCCTGCACATTATTTTCTCCGGCTTTACGAGAAATTAGCATTTGCAAACAATTATTTAAGCCATTGCCTACCACTGCAAATATTAAATAATAAACACCTGTAATGCCTGCAATGGCAAGCCATTGTTCGCCTAAATGACCTAAAAAAATATTATTAGTTATAAAGTTTAACTGAGGCACTAAAATGGCAGCAGCTATAGGTAAACAAATTTGCAAAATTTGCTTATTACTAATGCTAACGCGATAATCGATATGTTGACTATTTTCCAAAGTGAAGCAAATCTAGGTGAGTGTAAATAAGTTTTACAGAATTTGTTTAAAGTAAAATTGTAGATTGATATTTTTCATTTATTTTGAGTTATCACTAATAAATTATAATAACATATGAAAAAATGTTCGGTTTTTTTATCATTCATGGTGTTGGTTTTTTTAAGTTGTAATACTGCTCAAAACAGCAAAACTTATGATGACAAAGCAAATGAAGATGGGCATCCTGCATGGAGCGTTCAAGGAAATATTTACGAAGTAAATACCAGACAATACACCCCTGAAGGTACATTTAATGCTTTTTCGAACCATTTAGAACGACTCAAAAAAATGGGCGTTCAAACACTTTGGTTTATGCCTATAAATCCCATCAGCAAAAAAGATAGAAAACGTGATACAACACAACTTGGAAGCTACTATGCAGTATCAAACTACTGTGCTATAAATCCTGAATATGGCAACATGGATGATTGGAAAAATTTGGTTAACAAAGCACACACGATGGGCTTTAAAGTAATTATTGATTGGGTGCCAACTCATAGTGGAGCAGACCATTATTGGTTGCAAAAATATCCTGACTTTTATGTAAAAGATAGTAGTGGAAATCCAATAAGCCAATACGATTGGAGTGATACCAGAAAGCTTAACTATAAAAATCCTGTTTTGGTTGATAGCATGATAAATGCTATGAAATTTTGGATTAGTAACACTAATATTGATGGATTTAGATGTGATGTGGCTGGTGAAGTGCCAGACGAATTTTGGGCAAAATGCATTCCTGAACTTAAAAAATTAAAAAATGTTTTTATGCTTGCCGAGGCCGATAAGCCTAGCTTACATAAAGCTGGTTTTGATGCTAGCTATACTTGGGGTGAATTTTCTACATTAAAAGACATTGCAAAAGGAAAAAAACCTGCTTCACAGTTAGATACAGTTTTATTGAAAAACGACACCGCATATCCTAAAAACGCTATGAGAATGTTTTTTACGAGTAACCACGATGAAAACAGTTGGAATGGTGCTGATTTTTTAACCATGCCGGGCGAAATACATTTCCCTTTTGCAGTATTAACTCAAACTTTAAAGCAAAGTATACCATTAATTTATAGTGGCCAAGAAGAACCATTTTTAGATAGTTTAAAGTTTTTTATTAAAGACACCATTACGTTTGGCAAATATGCAAATGCACCATTCTATACCACGCTTTTAAACCTTCGCAACACCAATGAAGCTTTAGCAGCAAATGCTAGTTTTGAAAAATTAAAAAGTAGTAATGATGCAACCATTTATGCTTTTGCAAGAGAAAAAAATGGTAAAAAGGTAATTGTAATTACCAATCTTTCAGCAAAAGCTCAAAGCTTTTCAATTAACAGTAGCAAATTAAATGGTAACCCTAAAAACTTATTTACAGGCAAAGAAGAAAGTATTTTATCGAGCCAAAAAATGAGTTTACCTGCTTGGGGTTATAAGGTTTTGGTGTATTAGTTTATTAATATATTAAGATTTGACAACTCTAAAAAGGGTTGTCAAATCTTAAACTACAACCATTTTAAACAAACAGGACTAGGTACATTAATTTTTTTACCTGTAAATTCTAACATACCAGTAGATGTATTTCTTTTAAAAATGGCAATTTCGTTAGAATTCTGATTTCCTACAAGCACTAATCTGTTATTGGGGTGAATTGTAAAATTTCGTGGTGCTTTACCTTGTACACTTATATTTTGAACAAGTTGAAGTTTAGCAGATTTTGGATCAACTTTTAATACAGCTATATCATTTCCATCTCCACGATTAGTAGCATACAAAAATTTATTATCATAACTTATATGAATATCTGCACTACCAACTTTTCCTCCAAAAGCTTCAGGTAAAATACTACATCGTTGCAATAGCTGCATATTACCTAAATTGTTAAAAGCAACCACACTAATAGTACCTGTAAGTTCTTCTACAACATAAAAAACAGGCTTAGTTTTATTAAACTCAATATGCCTTGGGCCAGCACCACCAAATAATTGAATGCTATCTTTTAAAACAGATTTACCTGTAGTTTCATTAAAACTATAAGCCATTATTTTATCTATACCCAAATCAGCAGCTAAAATAAATTTGTTGTTTGGTGTAAATACTGCACAATGTGCATGTGGTGCTTTTTGCCTGCTACTATCTACACTTTTACCATAATGCTGCAAGTTTTGTTGCATTTTACCAATTAAACCATTTGATTGAACCCCAAAGGTTACAATATTTCCGCCACGATAATTTGCAACAGCAAGCCATTTGTTAGACTTATCCAAAGCAATATAACAAGGCGAAGCACCAATGCTATTTTGAATATTAATAGCAGTTAGTTTTTTTTCTTTTACATCAAACTTAAATGATGAAATTGTAGGCGTTTGCTTAATTCCATTTTCATTTACAGCATAAATATTTTTGGTATTTGGATGAATTGCTAAATAACTAGGACTGTTTGATTTAACACTTGATAGTTTTGTAGCTTCTAAAGTTGTGGTATCAAAACTGTATGCATAAATACCTTCACTTCCTGTATTATTAGTATATGTTCCAATAATTAAGGTTGGTTGTTGAGCTTGTAAAAAAGTAATGGTTGTAAAAAAGCAAACTACTAGTAATAATTTTTTATTAATCATTTATTTAAAATTTTATTTAATGAATCTTTTTTGGGTGTGTTGTATAGGCTGAAACTTATATTGTTTCCATATCGTTTTTTTAATATTTCAGCTATTTTTTTGTAATAAAACCATTCGGGAAATTGTGGAGTATTTAACTCTGTTATTGCCCAATGTTGAACTGTAATTGATATGGCAGAATCTTTTTTTGAGTTAACATTTGAATATTTGACAAGAGGATTGTTACTGTCTTTTGATTGTATTAGTACTTGCATACCCATTGCTTTTCCACTATACAAATCATTTGATAAATAATGTGGCCATTTTTCCCAAAAACTAAATATTGGCATAACTAGCCAAAGTAATGCAATTATGTATAATGATGGTAGAAGAATTATATTAAAATTAAGAATGCTAGTTTTGTTTTTTATAAACAAAACATAAAGCAATCCTATCATTGCCATATTCCAAGGCCATACAATTTGATTATAATTTATACCCAAAGGCCCAAGAATAACCAAAATACAAACATGCATGGTAATTAAAACATAAGCAGCTTTTTTTTGCCAAAACTTACTAAGCAAACCAATACCAGCTAGTGTTTCAACAATTGGTAAGGTAAAGCCAAGTTTAGCTAATTTATATTGTTGTATTGAAGATGCTGTAATTCGCAAAAAATCTTTAAGAATTGTTTCAATCCACATGTTATTTATAAAGTGGAAATTAAACTTGTGCAAGCCACTATATATATAAATTGAAACAACTATTAATGCAAACCATTGTTTGCATTTTTGATAGTCGTTTACACAAATAATACTTACATATAGCATTGAAAGATACTGAAATTCCCAAGGTTGCCATCTTGTAATGTCCATCATACAACTAAATACTTCAGTAAATAATAGTATAAGTAACAACCATTTACTTGGCTTAAAAAAAACACATAGCATTAAAATAGAAATGCTTATTATAAAACAAGCAACATGAACAATGTAATGTGTATTTTGAAAGATACTGTGTGAAGGCACTAAAGGAAACAACCTTTCGCTAGTCCATAATTTAAACGACAACAATTTAGCGATTAACCAAAAAGTTGAAATGATTTTTTGAGCTGAATTTCTATTGTTTAATAAAAACATGCAGTCAATATTATAGATATAAATTCAAAATACTTTGTACTAACTATAAATATTAATAAAATAGGCTATCCCTTTATAAGAGATAGCCTAAATAAAATTTTCAACGTTAGATTTACTTTACAATCCCCAAATACTTTTCTTTATTAAAGAAAATTCCAATTGCATTTAATACAAGTAAAGCAATTCCAATACCAGGGGCTTTTGCAATACATAATTCAAACAATAAAATATTCACTACAATCGGAGCTATTAGTAATAATGCTAATGCCCTTGTTCTAGGTATAAAAAGTAATAAACCAATTACTACCTCAAGTACTTTAACTACAGTTAAATAACCTGTGCTAAACATTACACTAAAAAAAGTACCTGCATCGCCTGTAGGCATTGGGGCATCTAAAAACTTTAGCCAAAAATTTAATCCAAAAACAACGAAAATTAGGCCAAGTAAATAAGCGGGAATTTGTTTTACAATATTCATTTTTATTAGTTTTAGTTTATAAATTTAAAAGTTATTGCTTAATCATTTGAACATTTAAGTTTAATTTAATTTCGTCGCTAACTACAATTCCTCCAGCTTCTGTTACAGCACTCCAAGTTAGTCCAAATTCGCTTCTGCTAATTTTTCCTTCTATCTCAAAACCAGCTTTTGTTTGTCCATAAGGATCTTGCATGCTTCCATTGTAATTTACATCTAAACTTACCAATTTAGTATTTCCTTTAATAGTTAAATTTCCTTGCAATGCGTAAGCATCATTTGATTTTTTTTGAAAACTAATTGATTCAAAATTTATTGTTGGAAATTGTTCAGCATCAAAAAAATCAGCACTTTTTAAATGTCCATCTCTTTGTGCATTGTTCGTAGTAATACTATCTACTTGTGCCGAAAAGTTTATAGAAGCATCACTAAAATCTTCAGTGCTTGTACTTAGTGTTGCATCAAAATTTGTAAAGCTTCCTGTTACATTTGTAATCATTAAGTGCTTTACTTTAAAGCTAATTTCGCTGTGTGCAGCATCAATTTTATACATTGTCATGTTGTTTTATTTTAATTGTAAAAAAATATTTTTATAAACCCATAGGTACTTCAACTACTAAAAGTTCTGCATTTTCTGAAATGTTTATAGCTACATTTTCAGTATCCCAAACCCCAATTGCATCTCTTTTTTCTAAGATTTTACCATCAATTTCTATATTACCTTCAATTACTAAAATGTAAGCTCCGTTACCTTTAGACTGAATATTGTAGCTAGTTTTTTGGCTGTTGGTAAAGTTTGCTAAACTTATAAAAGCGTTTTGATAAATCCACAAACCGTCATTTCCATAAGGTTTTACAACTGTATGAAAAGTATTAAGTCTATCTGCTTCATTAAAAGTTTTTTGATCGTATCGGGGAGTTACGTTTTTTCTGTCAGGAAAAATCCAAAGCTGAAAAAGATTAACATCTTCAGTTTTACTATGATTAAATTCACTGTGTTCAACACCACTGCCAGCACTCATCACCTGCACATCGTTACGTTTTATTATTCCATGCCCACCAGTATTATCCTTATGTTCTAATGCACCTTTTAATGGAATGGTAATAATCTCCATGTTATCATGTGGATGCTTTCCAAAACCAAAACCAGCTTTTACAATATCATCATTCAATACCCTTAGCATTCCAAAATGTATTCGCTCGGGATTATACCAACTTGCAAAACTAAAACTGTGGTGTGCATCTAGCCAACCATGATTGGCATGCCCTCTTGTATTTGATTTGTGTAATACACTATTCATATTTTTCGATTTTAATGATTAATTTACATGTACGTACATGTATTTGTATAAAAAAATTTATGCTTTTAATTTATCTAATAAATAATTCAGTTGCTTAGCTTCTTCTGTGTTAAGATTTATTAACTGTGCAGTCATCGATTCTACATATTCGCTTGCTGCTTTTAACTTGGCAATTCCTAAATCAGACAAAACTATTTTTGTATGCCTTCCGTCATTAGGGCATTGGCCACGGCTTATCCATTTTTTAATTTCGAGCTTGTCAACTATCCTAGGCACATTACTATTTTGTTCAATCATTCTGCTTGCAATATCCTTTACACTCATTGGCTGAGGATGCTTACCTTTAAGAATTCGCATTACATTAAACTGCTCTTGTGTAAAATCTAATTGCTTTAAACCTTTGCTTACAGGCGTTTTAAGCCACCAAGTTGTATAAAGCAAATTGATAGAGGCTTTATGCAACTCATTTTTAAAATTACTGGTTTTTATGGCTTCTTCTAATTTCACAGGGCAAATATACATGTACGTACATCTATTTTCCAAAAAAACTTTTTTTCTACATATCTGCCCAAATATTCAATACTTTAAACAAATACACAAAATTACTTTGAAATAAAGCCACGATTCTTTTAGATTTGTCGATTGCTTTTTATAAAGCCAAAATGGCAATAAGAAAATAAGCAACCAAAATAATTATGGCGTTACCTTTTTTACTTAAACGAATGTATAATGGTGGAACAGATGAAGTAATAAAGCGAGGGAAAAAAATTTTTGCTACAAGCACTATTGATTTGTTAGAGTACGATGAGCTAATGGCAAATGTTGTTTTTAGGGTGAAAGACGATACTTACAGCACCTATTACAAAGTTTACATTAATCAATTTCGAAACGATAAAGCATTTACTGTAAAATGCAGTTGCCCGTATAATTTAAGTGAAATTTGCCGTCATAAAGCAGCTGCTTTATTAAATTTACAAGACTTACTCGATAAAAACCAACTAAGCAGCGAAGGCGTAAACTATCAGCAAATTCATACAGTTGTTAAAATGAAACAACTCGATTTAAAAGCTATCAGAATGTTTGCTTCGTTTGATGCTTTTGCCGATGCTGAAGAATTTTTACGTACTCAAAAAGCTGTTATTTTAAGTGCCGTTGATGAAACTGTAAAAGCCGAACTTAACTTTAAAGGAAATAATTATAATTTAATTATTCGTAAAAACGAAGAACGAAATTTTGATACAAGCTGCAATTGTGCAGGCGAAACCGAGCACCCCATTTGTGTACATAAGCTAATTTTATTTTTACAATTGCTAAGCAAACATGGCATAAATTATTTTGATAGCATTAGAAATTGGGACAATGTAAAAAATAAATTATTAAGCATTTATGGTTACTCTTTAAAAGATGATTTAACCAATAAATTTGAATTTACTTACGTTGATGGAAAGCCTTTTTTACGTTTACTAGATAAAAATATTAAACGCCTAGAAACACCAATTGCTGTTGAACAAGCCCCACCAAGTGCAGATAGTTATAAATTTCCAATACCTACCATAAATCGAGAAAATGCTTTACAAGAAACCGATTTTAAAGAAAACAAAGTAAATAGCAATGCTTTATCACTTGGGTTGGTACTTACCACCAACAACGAGCAATATCCTTTTTTGCAGTTCGAACTTTGCAATGGCATAGCTAACGATAAAAAAAGTGCATTTGTAGATAAGGTTGAAAAACTAGATTTATCTAAATTTATAGATGCCACAAATTATAGCGATGAAGATAAACTGCTATTACAAAATACAAGAAAATTTACAGCACCAGAAGTTAGCAAATACATTACCCGAAACTCTCCTTTTGGAGATGTTTGGCAAAACATCATTCAGCAACAACAAGATAGTTTACCCAAAGAGTCTAAGCAATTAATGATGGAATATTTTCATCCAAAAATTAAAAAATTAATTGAAGATAATCTCAACAATCAATTGTTGTTTTGGCTGCCACCTGGCAAAGTGTTTAGTTCCCAAAATATTAAACATTTACAAGTAGATGAAACTACTGTAACTCCTTATTTTATTGTTACAGCAAATAAAAATAATATTTCGGTTGAATGCAGAGTAAAACTGCCATTGAACGATTTGAATATAAATGAAAACGAGCATGTAAGTTCGTTCATTTTTCAGTTTCATGATGTACTATATGGTTGGAACAAAAAAGAAGATATTGAAATCGTAGATCAATTTTTACCATCAGGGCAATTAATCATCGACAAATCAAATTGGCAACATCAACTACAACATTTTATAATTCCATTAACTAAAGAATATGATGTTGATTTTATAAATCTTCCTAAAGAAATCATTAAAAATTGTAGCCCCGAAATGAAAATGCACCTTGCAGAACGTGGCGACTATTTAATGTTTGAACCCATTTTTAGCTATAAAAATTATCCTATTACTGCCTCTGATGGCAATAAAATAATATTCCCAGATAACGATAGATTACTTGTAATTTACAGAAATTTACAAGAAGAACAAGATATGATAAACAAAGTGCAGGCTTTACATAGCAACTTTGTAAAACCTAATGATGGGTACACCCTAGCACTTAAAGGAACTGAAGTTTTAAAAAACAACTGGTTCTTTTTATTTGTAGATGCCATGAAAGAAAACAATACCATTATTTATGGTTTTGATGCACTACGAAACTTTAGATTCAATACAGCAAAACCAAGTACAAGAATTCATATAAGCAGCAACACAGATTGGTTTGACGCTAAAATAGAAATTGATTTTAATGGACAAAAAGTAACTGTAGCAGATGTAAAAAAAGCATTAGCCAACAAACAACAATTTGTACCTCTTGCAGATGGTAGCCTTGGAATTTTACCAGAAGATTGGGTGCGTAAATACTCTTTATTGTTTAAAGTTGGTGATGGAAGACAAGACAGTTTGAAACTAAGTAAATTTCAATTTAGTGTTATTGAAGATTTGTATAATGAGCGTGATGAAGAAGAGTTGTTTATTGCTTTAGAAGAAAAATACGACAAGTTAAGGTACAACCACGAAATAAAACCAATTGATACGCCAGCTCATCTTACAAAAATTTTACGCCCCTACCAAGCAAGTGGATTTCAGTGGCTCAACTACTTAAAAGAAGTACAATGGGGTGGCATTTTAGCTGATGATATGGGGCTTGGAAAAACCATTCAAGCTCTAAGTTTTATGCACCATTTAAAAGAAGAAAAAGGCAGCATTAAAGCATTAGTGGTTTGCCCTACTACGCTTTTATACAACTGGCAAAATGAAATTAAAAAATTTACACCTAATATAAACTTTTATGTTCACCATGGAAGCACAAGGTTAAAAGATGCTGTGCACAAACCAAGTTCTGAAATTATAATCACAACTTATGGTACATTAAGAAGTGATATAAAATTGTTTATGGAAGTGGAACTTGATTATGTAGTTTTAGATGAAAGCCAAGCTATTAAAAACCCAAGTAGTAAAGTTACAAAAGCTGCATGTTTGCTAAGAGCAAAAAATAGACTATGTCTCAGTGGTACACCACTGCAAAACAACACTTTTGATATTTTTGCACAAATGAACTTTCTTAACCCAGGCATGTTAGGTAGTCAAGAATTTTTTAAAACTGAATTTGCTGTACCTATTGATAAATTTGGTGAAAAAGAACAAAAAGAGCATTTAAGAAAACTTTTATACCCATTTATTTTAAGACGTACAAAAGAGCAAGTAGCCAAAGATTTACCAGAAAAACAAGAGATGATTTTGTTTTGTGATATGGGCGAAGAGCAACGTAAAATTTACGAAGCCTATAGAAACGATTTTAGAGATAAAATTATGGGTGTGGTACAAGATCAAGGCATTGGCAAAAGCCAACTTACCATTTTACAAGGGTTAATGAAACTTCGACAAATTTGTGATAGCCCTGCTATTATAAAAAACGAAGACAATGAAAGATATCCAAACGAAAGTGTAAAACTTGAAGAATTAGGTAGAGAAATTTCTGAGAATATTAGCAATCACAAAGCTCTCATTTTCTCACAATTTTTAGGAATGCTGAGCCTTATAAAAGCCAAAATGAAAGAGCTAGGAATTGATTATGAATATTTTGACGGAAGTACAACTTCGCCAGATAGAGAAAAGGCAATAAATCGTTTTCAAAATGATGAAAACTGTAGGGTGTTTTTAATATCACTAAAAGCTGGAGGCGTAGGTTTAAACTTAACTGCTGCAGATTATGTTTACATTGTTGACCCTTGGTGGAATCCTGCTGTAGAACAACAAGCCATCGACAGAACCCATAGAATTGGCCAAACTAAAAACATTTTTGCCTACAGAATGATATGTACTGATACTGTAGAAGATAAAATTTTAAAGCTTCAAGAAAGAAAGAAAATTTTAGCAAAAGATTTAATTACCGATGATGAAGGGTTTGTAAAATCACTTACTAAAGATGATGTAATGTATTTGTTTAGTTAAGCGTAATTGGGTTACTTTCAAAATACTTATCAATGGTAAACCAAATAGCTTTTGCTAATAATTGATGTGCTTGTGGATCTTTCATTATTACTAAATCATTGGGGTTACTTATGTAGCCCCATTCAATTAAAATAGAAGGAAAATTTCCTGCATAAATCATCCAAATTCTATCCTTCCTAATTCTAAGTCCTCTGTTTTTCATTTGAGGGAAAACATAACCAATATTTCGCAATAAAGAGTCGCTTATCTGTTTATTAATAGCATAATTTGGGTTAGGTTTACTAAGGCTGTCATTAACATTTAAGCTGCTATCGCTAAATGCAATTTCAAACCCATTTAGGTGGGGCTGAAAAAAAGAATTACTATGAATACTCAACAATAAATTAGTTTTAAATTCCATAGCCATTAGCATTCTATCGTGCCTATGAATGTTACTGTCACCTGGCCTAGTTTGCAAAATTGTATACTTACTCGTATCTGCCATTTGTACAATTGCAGAACTTATCATAGCACAAATATTTTTTTCTGCATCTCCTGTTTTTTTATTTATGGCACCAGGGTCTGGGCCTCCGTGTCCTGCATCAATTACAATGTGTATTTTACCATCATTTACATAGTAAGATTTTCGTTCTACTTTATTTGTCTTCTGCAATAATTCTGGGAAAAATCGTTTTATTACAGCCAAACTCATTCCTACAACAAATAGTATAGAAACATTAATCAACACTAAAGTTTTGGTTTTCTTAGAAGCTGGCATTTAAAGAGAGTCTAATTTAAAATAATCTTTTGGCTTTACACCCTTATCTGTTAACTGCAAAGTACAACATTCGTGTTGCAAGTCATGCTCAAAAAACAAGATATAATCGTTTGCCACTGCTTCGTCTAAAAATAATTTTTTTTCTGTAAGGGTGGTTAACGGAAACATATCATAAGCCATTACATAAGGCAATGGAATATGCCCTGCACTTGGTAACAAATCGGCCATAAAAACCAAAGTTTTTCCTTTGTATTCAATTTGTGGTAACATCATAGCGTTGGTGTGTCCATGTACAAATTTAATTTTTAGTTGACTTAAAATATTGGAGTCAATAGTTTCTAAAGAATTGATATTATTAGTTTCACTGTTCTCAAAAAAATTCAACTGTCCACTTTCTGCCAAAGGCAAAATATTCTCTTTCAAAAAACTAGCTTTTTCTCTAGCATTTGGCTGTGTAGCCCATTGCCAATGATTTTTATTACTCCAATAAGTTGCATTTTTAAATGTAGGAACTAGCAAATCTTTTTCTTTTTTTATACTACCACCACAGTGGTCAAAATGCAAATGTGTAAGTACAACATCTGTAATATCATCGCAACTAAACCCTTTAGCAGCAAGACTTTTCTCTAATGTATCTTGCCCATTTAAATAATAGTGCCCAAAAAACTTTTCATCTTGTTTGTTGCCAATGCCTGTATCAACTAAAATTAATTTATTGCCATCTTCAATAAGCAAACATCGCATAGCCCAGTTGCACATATTATTATCATCGGAAGGATTAATTTTTTGCCAAATAGATTTTGGAACTACTCCAAACATTGCTCCTCCATCTAGTTTAAAATTTCCTGTAGGTATGCTATATAATTTCATGGAATAAAAATACAAGAGTTTGCAACATATACGAAAATCAGTTTTAACTTGTTTATATTCTTTACAAATTACAAAACAATTACTTTTACCACATGAGTTTAGTAGTTGAAAATTTAGTAAAAATATATGGCGAGCAAAAAGCTGTAAATAATATTTCATTTACAGTGCAACAAGGGGAAATTGTTGGTTTTTTAGGCCCTAATGGTGCCGGCAAAAGCACAACCATGAAAATTATTACAGGCTTTCTAAAAGCTAGTAGTGGTAAGGTTTTAGTAAATAATTTGAATGTTGAAAATGATCCAATAGCTGTAAAAAAACAAATTGGTTATTTGCCAGAAGCTAATCCTTTATATTATGATATGTATGTTAAAGAGTATTTGCAATTTATAGCGGGTATTCATCAATTAAAAAACATTAGCGAACAGGTTGCCAATGTAATAGAATTGGTAGGGTTGCAAATAGAGCAAACAAAAAAAATTGGGCAATTATCAAAAGGCTATAAACAACGTGTTGGCTTGGCAGCTGCATTAATTCACAACCCATCTGTCGTAATTTTAGATGAGCCAACTAGTGGCCTAGATCCAAATCAAATCATTGAAATTAGAAATGTAATTAAACAGCAAGGTATAAATAAAACTGTTTTGTTTTCATCTCACATTTTACAAGAAGTTGAAGCAGTTTGCGATAAAATTATCATCATCAACAAAGGCAGCATTGTAGCCAATAACAGCTTACAAAACTTAAAAGCCGAATTTGGAAGTTTAGAAAATGCTTTCAGAAAACTAACCAATTAATAAAATTTGTATGTCACAAAAATTTACTGTAACTGGCAATATAGTTAATGTTGAAGCCAAAACTATTTACTATGGAACTGTTGAAGTAGAAGCTGGTAAAATTTCGAATATTATTTACATAGAAAATAATGAAAAGCTAAACGAGCCCTATATTTTACCAGGTTTTGTAGATAGCCATGTACACATAGAAAGTAGTATGCTAATACCTAGTGAATTTGCAAAATTGGCTGTATTGCATGGAACTGTTGCCACCATAAGCGACCCTCACGAAATAGCCAATGTTTGTGGCATGCAAGGTGTAAAATTTATGATTGATAATGGCAAGCAAGTAAATTTTAAATTCAACTTTGGAGCTCCTAGTTGTGTGCCAGCAACAAATTTTGAAACTGCAGGTGCTGTAATTAATAGTGATGATGTTAAAACATTACTTCAAATGCCAGAAATTAAATACCTGAGCGAAATGATGAATTTCCCTGGTGTATTGTTTAATGATGAGGAAGTAATGAAAAAAATTAAATATGCCTTAGAACTAGGAAAACCAATAGATGGACACGCACCTGGACTTCGAGGAGAAACTGCTAAAAAATATATAGAAGC
>JBMLOR010000164.1:35710-37974 GCA_049242865.1 Chitinophagaceae bacterium
GGCCTGTTATTATTTCTACAGACCACGAATGTTTTACAGAAGAAGAAGCTGCAGATAAACTAAGCTATGGAATGAAAATATTAATACGTGAAGGAAGTGCTGCAAAAAATTTTGAAGCATTAATAAACTTGCTTCACGATAATGAAGACATGATTATGTTTTGCAGCGATGATAAGCATCCTGATAGTTTAGTAATAAATCATATAAACGCTTTATGTGCAAGGGCTGTAGCAAAAGGAATTGATGTATTTAAAGTACTAAAAGCAGCCTCTTTAAATACCATTAAACATTATAAACTTGATGTTGGATTGTTGAACGTTAATGATTCAGCAGATTTTATTATTGTAGACAATCTTACACAATTTAATGTACAAGCTACTTATATAAATGGTAATCTTGTTGCCAAAAATGGAACATCATTTATAGAATCTGTACACTCAACCCCAATAAATCAATTTAACTGTGAGCTAATAAAAATAGAAGATTTAGCCGTTGATAAAAGTTTATATCCTCAAAACGAAGTGCCTGTAATTGAAGCCTTAGATGGACAGTTAATTACCAACAACATTCCTATTGCAGCAGATAGTTTGCTTAATGTAAACACTAATTATTTAGAATCAAATACAGCCATTGATGTTTTAAAAATTGTGGTGGTTAACAGATACAATAAAGCTCCTATTGCCAAAGCATTCATTAAAAATTTTGGATTACAAACAGGTGCTTTAGCTAGTAGTGTTGCACACGATAGCCATAACATTGTTGCAGTTGGTGTTGATGACGAAAGCCTTGCTAATGCTATAAACTTAGTAATTAAAGAAAAAGGTGGAGTTGCCATAGCTTTTAATGCAACAGAGGGTGAAGTACTAGGCTTGCCAGTTGCAGGATTAATGAGCAACAAAAATGGTTATGAAGTTGCAGAAGCCTATACAAAAATAGATAAGCTGAGTAAAGAAGCATTAGGCTCTACTTTACAATCTCCATTTATGACCTTAAGTTTTATGGCATTACTTGTGATTCCTGCTATTAAACTTAGTGATAAAGGTTTGTTTGATGGTGGCAACTTTAAGTTTATAAACGAAGTGTAGCTTTTTACAACAACTTACTTTGGATAAATCATTCTATAATCAACTTTAGTTTTACCTTTTGTAATGTCGTTTAATTTGCTTTGCAATAATTTTTTACGCAAAGGTTTAATGTAATCAATAAATAATTTTCCTTCTAAATGGTCGTACTCATGTTGTATTACCCTAGCTGTTATGCCAGAAAATGTTGCTTTTTGTAGCTCGAATTTTTCGTTTAAATAAGAAATAGTTACAGTTTCTGGTCGGTAAACATCCTCTCTTATTTTAGGAATACTTAAGCATCCTTCGTTATAAGCCCAAGATTCGCCACTAAAATTGTTAATGATAGGATTAATGAAAACTGATTTTATTCCTGGAGCATCGGCATACTTTTGCTTTTCTTCTGGCTCCATACTTTCAAAAATTAAAGTACTATCAATTACAAATAATCTTATGTCTTTATTAATTTGAGGAGCAGCCAAACCTACACCATTGCTGTAATACATGGTTTCCCACATATTGGCCAAAAGTTTTTCAAGCTCAGGGAAATTAGCATCTATTTCCATTGCTTTTTTTCTAAGTATAGGTGAGCCATAAGCCACAATAGGTAAAATCATTGTACTACAAATTATTTAAAATGGATGCAAAAGTAGTGTTTAATTTACTTAAAAATAACCTACTAACATGGCAAAATAGTTTTAATTGAATATTTACAACTACTGTCTGTAACCAATAATATTGAAACCAAAAACTTCATTAGTAGTTACTTTAATGTTGGTTAAATTTTGCTCCACAAACCAAGTTGTAGCTTCATCACTTGTGTACTCCCATCTATATTGAGGTGTAAATTGATCTAAAATATCAATCATAATTTCTCTTTTATTTTGGGGATTACCTTTTAGTTTTTTAATAATAAAGGCAGGAGGAAATATTAATATTTTACACAGCAACACATTAAGTTTTAATGGTAGTTTTATGAAAACTTTACGAACTGCTAAAAGCAAATTATGTATGATACTTTTTTGAGGATGATAAAGCCAAATGCTTAATTTACCTGTTACTTTAGCAAAAGGTATAAGTTTTATGAAACTTTGTTTTGTGTTTTTAGTACATACAATTACACCGCTACATTGTATAATATCAAAAGCATCATTTTTATAAGGCAAAAATTCTACATCGCACTGTACAAAAAAAGCATTTTTA
>JBMLOR010000165.1:0-1777 GCA_049242865.1 Chitinophagaceae bacterium
ACACACAGAGAAGTATTGAAAAAACAATCTGGTGGTCGTGGTAAATTTGCTGATATTCAATTTGATTTAGGACCTGCTGATGAAGAATGGTTGGCAGCAAACGAAGGAAAGAATTTCCAATTTGAGAATGCCTTATTTGGAGGTTCAATTCCTAAAGAATTTGTACCAGCAATCATCAAAGGTTTTGAAACATCAATGTCAACTGGGGTTTTAGCTGCATATCCTGTAAGAGATATGAAAATTAAAGTGTTTGATGGTAGTTATCATGATGTGGATAGTGATGCAATGAGTTTTGAACTTTGTGCTAAAGCTGCATTTAGAACAGCAGGACGTAAAGCAAAACCAACTTTACTTGAACCAATTATGAAAGTTGAAGTTTTAACGCCAGACCAATACATGGGTGATGTAACTGGTGACTTAAATAGACGTCGTGGTATGCTTGAAGGTATGGATAGCCGTAATAACCTACAAGTTATTAAAGCTAAAGTGCCATTGAGTGAGATGTTTGGATATGTTACTCAATTACGTTCATTAAGCTCTGGTCGTGCAACTTCTACTATGGAATTTAGTCACTACAACCCTGCACCAAATAACGTTGCAGAAGAAGTAATGTCTAAAAACAAAGGGAAAATTAAAGATGAAGAATAGTATATTTGCCTCGTTATTTAGAGGTGAATAATAAGAAAAACCTTAACTAGCAATAGTTGAGGTTTTTTTTTGAAGATAAATTGTGAAAAATGATTAATGCAGCGACTTTAGTAAAAAAATACCAGCTTGAAAAGCATCCAGAAGGTGGATACTACAAGGAAACTTATAAAAGTAATGTAGTACTGCCAAGTGAATCTTTACCTAAAGATTTTGGTGGAGATAGAGTGTGTAGCACTGCTATTTATTTTCTATTAGAGCAAGGACAATTTTCGGCTTTTCATAAAATAAAAAGCGATGAGTGTTGGCATTTTTACACTGGTAAAACTTTAGAAATTTTTATACTTTTTGAAAACGGAAATCTAGAAATTATTAAACTTGGAAATAATATAGAGGATGGTGAAGTTTTTCAGTATGTTGTACCTGCAAATTGTTGGTTTGCAAGTAGGCCAGCTGCACATTCAAACTTTTGTTTTGTAGGCTGTACTGTTGCACCAGGGTTTGATTTTAGAGATTTTGAATTGGCAAAAAAAAGTGAGCTTTTAATAGAATTTCCAAAGCATAGAAGTATAATTGAGGAGCTTTGTATACTTTAAATCAGATTAATACTAAGTTGCAATAAAGTTTGTACTTTTTTGCCGTTGTTGGTGTTCTTCACCAACAACTTTTTTTCATGTCAGCTAAATAGAAAACCATAATTTAGCTAATGCAATTTCCTATACACTATCCTCATTTTTTTACAGCTACTATTTTAGAATGGAAGCATTTACTAAAGTTAGATAAACTTAAAGATATAGTTACAAACAGCTTACAATTTCTAGTAACCCAAAATCGTGTTGAAGTATTTGCATTTGTAATAATGAGTAATCACATTCACGTAATTTGGAGAATGCAAAATGAACAAGAAAAAGCAAAAGTTCAACAATCATTTATGAAATATACTGCACAAAAAATTTTGCAAGAGATAAGGAATAACCATCCAAAAGTTTTACCTTATTTTTGGGTAGGTACAAAAGATAGAAAGTATCAGATTTGGGAAAGGAATGCTTTAAGTATTGAAATTCATAGTAATGAAGTTATGCTTCAAAAACTAAATTATATTCATCAAAACCCTGTAAAAGCTGGTCTTGTA
>JBMLOR010000166.1:0-4788 GCA_049242865.1 Chitinophagaceae bacterium
ATAATAATGAAAGGTTGGTAAACAGTATTGCATCGCTTACAAAAAACTTAATTGCTAGCAATACAAAAATAAATACACTTAATATTATACCTACAATTGCAATTTGTAACAATGAGCATGATGAAATGATTTTTATTGCTCAACAAATTCAACAACTCATTAATCAAAATATAACACCATCAAGCATTGCTGTTATTTATAAAGAAAATAAGTATGGCGAAAATCTAGCAAATTATTTAAGGTTATTAGGTATAAATTACTACAGTAAAAAACATGTAAATCTTTTTAATGAACCTTTGGCAAAGCAAATAATCACAACACTAAAATACCTTGCTGCAGAGCATGATATTTCATTTGGTGGAGATGCATTATTATTTGAAATACTGCACTTTAACTGGTTTGGAATAAAACCTTTAGAAATTGCTCAACTAAGCGTTAGTGCTGCAAAAACACAATTCTCCGAAAACAAAATTTCACTAAGACAATTGTTAGTTGCTAAAGCTAATGAACCTGCTAAAGATTTATTTGCTGCAACAGCCTCAACACAATTAAAACAGGCAAGTATTGTAATTGAAGACTTAATTGCTGCAGTTGAAAACGAAACTGTATTAAATATTTTTCACAAAATAGTTGCAACTACTGGCTTACTTAAAACCATGATGAACAGTGAAAGTAAGCATTGGTATATACAAATTATTAAAGGATTGGTACAATTTATCGAAGGCGAATTACAGCGAAATCCATCTTTAACGCTTCAACAGTTAATGAATACTATAGAGTTGATGGAAAAAGAAGGTATTTCATTACAATTAGTTCAAACCCAAGGCAATGATAAAGGTGTGAATTTGCTTACTGCACACGGCAGCAAAGGATTAGAATTTAAACATGTATTTGTAGCTGGCTGCACTGCTCAAAGTTGGGAAAAAAAGCGTAAACCAAATGCTGGTTTTAAATTACCACCTACTGTTTTTGATTCAACTTCAAAAACAACTTCAAAAAAAGACGACGAAGAGTTAAGGCGTTTGTTTTATGTTGCCATTACAAGAGCTGAAACTAATTTAACTATTAGTTACAGCGAAAATAAAACAGATGGAAAAAAATTAGAACCAAGTATTTTTTTAGCTGAAATCGAAGAAAAAGAACCGCTTCAAAAAAATCAAATTGAAATTGATGCCGAAACCTTAGCCAACTTTAGTTTACTACAATATACGAGTAATGCTAAGCCCAATATCGCATCTCTTGAAGACGATTTTGTACAACCTATTGTCGACAATTTTGTAATGAATGTTACAGCTTTAAACAACTATTTGGATTGCCCATTAAGGTTTTATTTTAATAATATTGTGCGTATACCAACAGGCAAAAACGAGGCTACAGAGTTTGGTAGTGCTGTACACCATGCACTTGAAATGTTGTTTAAAAACATGCTAGATGATGCAAATAAAAATTTTCCTGCAAAGCAGCAATTTATTAACGATTTTTTATGGTACATGCAAAGGCATAGAGAAAACTTTACCAAAGAACAATATGATAGACGAATAGAATATGGCATTGAAATTTTAGCGAATTACTACGAAAAATACATCCATCAATTTGCTAAAATTATAACCCCTGAAAGGCGAATAAACAATGTGGTGTATAATGGTGTGCCACTTAAAGGCATGATTGATAAAATTGAATTTGATGGCTACAATGTAAATGTGGTGGATTATAAAACTGGAAGCTATGAAAAAGCCAAAAAAGAAAAGAAAGAATTTGATGCCCCCAACGATAAAAATATTTTAGGTGGAAATTATTGGAGGCAAGCCGTATTTTATAAAATTTTGATAGATAATTACCCAACAAAATCATGGAAAGTAATTAGCAGTGAATTCGATTTTGTAGAACCTGATGACAAAAAAGAATACCACAAAGAAAAAATTATTATCAACCCCAACGACCTAGATTTTGTTGGAAAACAAATTACTACAGTATATCAAAAAATTAAGAATAAAGAATTTTATACCGGCTGTGGCAAAGAAAATTGTAGGTACTGCAATTTTGTAAAAAATAATGAACTAGCAGTTGGTTTTGAAGATGAAAAAATTGAAGACTAGCTTTATTTTCAAACTAAATTAACTTAAGTTAAATTATATGTTAAGTATTGCAACATTAACATACTTTTGATTGTCAACACTAAAACTAACTAGGTTAACTCCTTATGTCGAAATTTTTATTTACCTGCTTATTCTTTATATTTTTCTTAGGTGCAAACGCACAAAACAAACCCATCAAAGGAAAAACACAAAATGGCTTTACTAAAGAAGTGATGCCTTACACTAGTGTTTTTTGGAAAAAATCAGGATTTGGGGTTACTAGCGATAGTGTTGGCTTGTTTACTTTAATGCCTTCGAAGTTTTTAAATGATACTATGGTTATAAGCTATGTTGGATATCAAGATGCTTATTACCCTTTTAATCCAAAGCTTAAGTACGATTCTATTGTTTTTGTAGTTGAACTTTCTACTGTAAAAACTAAAGATGAAGTTGTAGTTAAATCTAAATTTAGCAAAGGATTAAGATGGTGGAAAAATGTTGTATCACACAAACCCGAAAACAATCCTTATAAATACAATCAATATAGTTGCGAAGTGTACAATAAGTTAGAGCTTGACCTTAACAACGCCAATAGGTCAAGTTTCGAAAGTATTAAGCTTCTAAAACCATTTTCTTTTTTATTAGATAATATTGATAGTGTAACAGATACTAAACCTTTTTTGCCTGTATTTTTAACAGAAAGCATCAGCGATTTATATGTAAAAAATAAACCCTACAAAAGCCGAGAAATTATAAAGGCAGCCCAAACAAATGGCATAAAAAACGAAAGCATTTTACAATTTATTGGTGGTGTACATCAAAAAATTAACGTATACGAAAATCAGGTAAAATTATTTACCAAAGAGTTTATTAGCCCACTTAGCGATGTTGGCGATAAATATTATTATTACAAAGGAGCCGACACTCAAACCATTGGCAACGAAAAATATTTTCATTTGTTTTTTAAACCATTACGTGATGGGGAAAATGTATTTACAGGCGAATG
Source organism: Chitinophagaceae bacterium (assembly GCA_049242865.1). Taxonomy (GTDB): domain Bacteria; phylum Bacteroidota; class Bacteroidia; order Chitinophagales; family Chitinophagaceae; genus CAIVPM01. Next base: position 3,082 of record JBMLOR010000166.1, read on the forward strand.
CTGGATTCATAGTAAATCATGGGCTGTTCAAAGAATTACTATAAACTTACCTGCCAATGCCGATATAAATTTTGTAAATAGAATGTCTATTGTTCAAGAGTTTAAAAGATTACCTAGTGGGCAATGGATTTTTGCAAAAGATAAAGTAGTGGTTGATGTTTCTCCTCTTAAAAAAGATAAGCTAACTTTTATTGGACGTAAAACAGCTACCTACGACAAACATAATTTAGATGTTGAAGCCATTGAAAAAGTATTAGCTCTCAATAAAAGAAGTGAAGAAGTTGAGTTGTTAGAAGATGCAAAAGAAAAAGACAAAGCATTTTGGGAAAAAAACAGACACGAAGAACTTACTGTTAATGAAAAGAAAGTGTACAAAATGATAGACACTTTAAAAACCATCCCTCTTTTTAAAAAATATGTTGCCGTTGCCGAATTTTTAGTTGATGGTCACAAAAAATTTGGACCCATTGAAATTGGCCCTTGGACAAAATGGATTAGTGCTAATCCTTACGAAGGTTTAAGATTAAGATTCGATCTTGGAACAACAGAAAAATTTAATAAGTATTTAAGGCTTAGTGGGTACATGGCTTATGGATTTAAAGATGCTATATGGAAAGGTAAATTTGGCATAGACTATAAATTTAAAAACATTAAAGGATTTAGTATTGGGGCATCTTACACCAACGATTTAGATAATGGTAGAATTAGATTTTCTGAAGATGACGCAACTATAGATAACGTTTTCAATCAACTTTTAAGACGTAAAGGAATTCCAATAAAATTTATAAATTACATTGATACTAGATTTACAGCCACTCAAGAGCTTGGTAATGGACTAACCATTGCAGCAACTTTGCATCAAACAGAATATGATGCATTACAGCCTTTGCCTAGCACAAGATTTTTTTCGAGGTATAATCATCGAAATGCTATGATTAATACAGAAGCCTTGCTAAGATTTAGGTTTGCACCTGGCGAAAAAAAAATCACCAATCATAGAAAAAGTATAAGAATACGTGGCGACCAACCCATTTATGAATTTAGAATAGGAAAAGGCTTTAATGGACTTTTAAATGGAGGCTACGACTATACAAAAATTAATCTGAGTATAGCACACAAATTTAGAATTCCACGTTGGGGTCAAATAACCATGAATGTTTATGGAGGCAGATTTTTTGGAAAAGATAGTTTACCTTTTCCTTTATTAGAATTACACCCAGGTAATGAATTTTATACTTACAACAAAACTGGCTTTAACCTAATGAATAGGTTTGAGTATTTTAGTGATAAGTTCTGTGGTTTTGAAGTTGAACATAATGTAGAAAAGAAGTTATTGAACCTATTACCTTTTATGCGTAAAAATAAAATTCGTCAGTTTTGGAATATTAAAGGTGTATGGGGCGATTTAACAGCTAAAAATAGAAAATACAATCAAACAGGATTTAGTGATTATCAGTTAAGAAGTTTAAGAGGCCATACTTACATGGAATTTGGTACTGGCTTTGATAATATTTTTAAGTTTTTTAGAATAGATTTTGTTTGGAGAAAAAATATACCGGTACAAAATCAAAGATTTAACCAACCCATCCAAAACTTTGGCGTATTTGGAAGTTTAAGAGTTCAGTTTTAGTGGCAAAAAAACTTACTCTATTTTATCGCTATCAATTTTTGCAAACAAGCATTAGCTTTTCCAGATTCTAAGCTATC
>JBMLOR010000167.1:0-1470 GCA_049242865.1 Chitinophagaceae bacterium
TTATAAAATTCCATAAATAGGAAAAATACCAAAATGAGGATTGGTTTTAAGGAATATGAGAATAAAGCAAAATCATAGATAATTTTAACCTAACCATGCCCAATGAAAAAGAAACAGATGCTTTTATGGCATATTTAGGCATGCACAAAATAAATTAAAGATCAAGAAGAAATAGAGGTAAAGATATTGATGCTGCTTGTAGGTATTTATTTTAAAAGCTTAATTATCAAAATACATAACCAACTGTAAGCCCAAGTTGTAAAGTGGGATAAACTGGGCCAATATGGTTTGACGATACTGACTCTTGGTATAAAACCCAACCAATATTACCTCCAACCATTGCTTTTTTTCCTAATTGATGTTGTGTGCCAATATGCACTTGATACGCTCGTGTATTTTCAAAACTATAGTCCTGTTTATTTTTAAATATTGAGGGCGTACTAAGGAAATACCTAAAGCCAATATAATTACCTGAGAAATTTTTAATGTTCCTTTCACGCTTTTTTCTATATCCTAAATTAAAATATAATCTTGGTTCGATACTCAAAAAGCCAGCAATACTGGTAGCTTCTTCATTTGGGTCTATTATTTGAATATCACTTGTTGTTCCAGTAACACCTATAGCTCCTACACTTACATTAACGGATAATGGTTTTAACAGCTTTACCTCTGCATTTCCATGTAAACTAACACCATAAGGAAACATAATCTGAGCCCTAAAAATCACTGGCTTTTCAATTATTTCCTCTTGTTTCACTTTTGAACCTGTAATTATTTGTGCAAAGCAAATTTGCATATTTAACAACACAAAACTAAAAAATAATTTCTTCATTGCTTAATGGATAATATTTGTAAACTAATCGCTGAATAACATACGTTTTAGACTATATTTTGTTACATCCCAAGCTAGGTTATTTTCTTAGAATTTATCGTCAATTATTTTATCAGTAATCTTATTTTGTTTTATAATATGATAAAATGGAATATTCGCCTTCCATCTTATAAATATTTGGAATAATAAGAAAATTATATAAGCTAAGCCACACAACAAATTTAAAAACATTCGTTTAGAAGCTAATTTAACACAGCAACAAATGGCCGATTTATTATTTGTAACACAAAGTTGTTACTCAAAAATAGAAAATGGCGTAAGTGGTTTAAAAGCAGAAATACTTATTAAAATTGTTTCTATTTTTAAAGAAAAAGCCGAAAAAAATTTATACACTAACGAAAATCCTATTCTATTAAAATTAGAAAATACTTCTATTTCTTAACCAAACTAGTATAATTTTGTTATTTATTCAATGGTTTTGTTTTTATGCTTACTGCTGGTAGTAAAAGCTAAACTTTAATTTATGTAATTAAACTATTATATGTTATCTATTTTACAAAAAAACAGCAACAAAGCATTACAACAAATTGCCGAAAAAATTTACAATAATCAAAGAATAAATTTTGATGAAGGTGTTA
>JBMLOR010000168.1:0-1939 GCA_049242865.1 Chitinophagaceae bacterium
ACTTTTAAAATTACATCATTGGCCATCAGTTCACCTTGTTTCCAAGCTGGGCCACCTGCCATGATGCTTACAATTTTTACAGTACCATCTTGCTCGCCTAATTGTGCACCAATTCCAAAGAAACGGTTGCTCATACTTTCATCGAAAGCACGTTTTTCAACAGGAGGGAAATAGTCTGTATGAGGATCCATTGTATTAGCAATGGCATTGATGAATGTATTGAAACGTTCTTCTTCGTTAAATTTTGCTTTAATTCTGTTGTAAAACCTATCCATTGCTTTCAGCACTTTTTCCCTAGCTTCTTTTTCAAGTTCTACATCAGTTCTGTTTTTTATGCTATCAACTACAGCTTTTTCTCTTGCTTCTTGTAGTTCTACAAAACGTTCAAGTGTAAACAGTTTTAGTTTTTTTCTAAAGCGTTCATTCCTTTCTTTTTCATCTTTAGCAAATGGTTGTTTTTCGTTATCAACGATGATAGATTCATCTACATCAAAACTAAACGGTTTACTTAAAATGTCTTTATAAAGCTTTATTACTTGGTTTACTCTTTTGTCGTAAATTGGGTTTATTGTTGGTAAAAATTCTAAATTACTACCATGCATTTCATCATCTAGCTTAGTTTCAAATTTTTTTAAAGCTTTAATATCTTCTTGTGTAAATAAAGTTTTATCGTAATCTAGTTCGTTTAAATATTTTTGAAATAGGATTTTTGAGAAATTATCATCAATTTTTTTGGGGCTGTAATGTTGCTTTTCGAGCATTTCTGTAACAGAATTCAGCAACTGTTGTTTTTGGGTTGAGGTTTTATCGGTAAAAGGACTTCCTTTTTTAAATGCAACAAATATTCCAGCAAAGGCTATTAAAGCCAATAAAATTAATCCTTTAGTACTTTTCATAAATTTTAAAAAAATTTCCATTTCGAGTTATAACAATGTGTCGAATGTAGTAAACCTATTGATTAAAAAAGTTAAAATTTTACTAGTGGTTTACTTAGTTTCTACGTTTGGCATATTTAAACCAATCGCTTAAACCTGTACAATTTTCAAATTCACTATCAATCATAATATAGTAATTTGGCAAATGTTCTTTAAACCACTTTTCAAGGGCGGCACCTTTTTTTTCTTCTAAGGCACGTTGTGCAATTTTTGCATAATCTTCTTTTATATTTTCAATGTGAGGTTTTGAAATAGATTTAAAGAAAATTAAACGTACTTTTTTTTGACCCTGTTGGTCGGTAAATACTTGAGGTTTTAAAAAACTTCCTGGTTTAGCATCTTTTAAAGCCACTACAAGTTCTTTATCTAATTCATCAATTCTTACACCTGTGCCTTGGCCTAAAACACCACCACTTGCCTTGTTGTTATCATCATCACTATATTTTGCTAAAGCTTCTCCAAAGGTCATTTCTTTTCGATTAACCCTTGCAGCAGCAGTATCCAACAAAATCATGGCAATTTTAACTTCTTGATCTGTAACAGGAGGAATTCTAAGTATATGACGAACGGCTGCTTCATCTCCATTTCGTGAGATTAGCTGCATAATATGATATCCAAACTTTGATTTAAATACATTAGAAATTTGACCCTCTTTTAATTTAAATACTGTAGACAAAAAGGTTGGATCCCAAAATTTATCGTTTCTATTAACTGCATAAAAACCACCTGTTTGTTTGCTACCAGGATCATCGGTTACAGATTGTGCCACTTGCTCAAACTTTTTTAAGCCACTTTCAATTTGGCGTTTGTATTCATATAATTGTTTAATGATATAATCATCTACACCTTTATCTGCTTTTGGTTCTGCAATTATTTGTAGCAACTCAAGTTCACTTTCGTAATAAGCCAAACTGTCTTTAGGAATTTTATCGAAATATGCTTTTACTTCATTGGGGGTGATGCTTATTTTATCAACTACTTTTCTACGCATTTCATCTGCCATT